>NZ_JBIVIV010000001.1:0-251592 GCF_044749865.1 Streptomyces sp. NPDC088910 | reverse complement strand
CGGGGGGGCGCGCCGGGCGCCCCCCGGGGGGCCGCGGCGGGGGGGCCGCGGGGGGCGCGGCCGGGGGGGCGGGGGGGGCGCCTGGCACCCCCCCCCCGCCGCCGCGGTGGCATGGCTGAGCTCGGGCCGAGCCGGGGACAAACTCAGCCCAGGTCCTGGCCCTGATCCTGGCTCGGGCCCTGGTTCGGGCCCTGGCTCAGGTCCGGGTTCGCGGGTGACTCGTGGTGCGGGGTCAGACGTTGGCGCGGGCCTCCGGGTGGGGGAGGCGGGAGGGGTGCGGGGCGGGACCGGTGGAACCGCGTACTACCAGTTCCGGTTCGAAGAACAGCTCGTCGTGGTCGACCGACGCACCGCTGATCTCTCCGGCCAGCAGGTCCACGGCCGCCCGGCCCATCGCCTCGATCGGCTGCCGGACGGTGGTCAGCGGCGGCTCTGTGCAGTTCATCAGCGACGAGTCGTCGTAACCGATTACCGACACGTCCTCCGGCACCGACAGCCGCCTTCTGCGAGCCGCCCTTATGGTGCCGAGCGCCAGCAGGTCGCTCGCGCAGATGAAGGCCGTGATGCCGCGCGCGAGCAGCCGGCTGGCCGCCGCCTGGCCGCCCTCCAGCGTGAACAGCGCGTGCTCGACGGTCACCGACGGGTCGACCCGGCGGGCGGCGGCGAGCTTGCGGCGCGACGGTACGTGGTCGGGCGGGCCGAGCACGAGGGCTATCCGCTGATGGCCGAGCGAGATGAGGTGGTTCATCGCCTGCTCGACCGCGACCGCGTCGTCACAACTGACGCGCGGGAAGTCGAGATGGTCGATGGCCGCGTTCATCAGCACGGTGGGCAGATTGCGCTCGGCCAGCCGCGCGTAGTGGTCGTGCGGTGACTCGGCCTGGGCGTAGAGCCCGCCGAAGAAGACCACGCCGGAGACATGCTGCTGGAGCAGCAGTTCCACGTAGTCGGCCTCGGAGACGCCGCCCGCGGTCTGGGTGCACAGCACCGGGGTGAAGCCCTGCTGCGCCAGCGCGCCGCCGACCACCTCGGCGAAAGCCGGGAAGATCGGATTTTGCAGCTCGGGCATGACCATGCCGACCAGCCGGGCGCGTTCCCCCCGGAGCTGGGTGGGCCGTTCGTAACCGAGCACGTCAAGAGCGGTGAGGACCGCTGCCCGGGTTCCGTCGGAGACGCCAGGCTTCCCGTTCAGCACGCGGCTGACGGTGGCCTCACTCACCCCGACCTTCTTTGCCACCTCGGCAAGTCGTCGTGTCATGGCGTCGATTCTAGTACAGGTGGCGCAAGTTTCTTGCGGTGAATTTGCGAGATCTCTGCAAGCCATCCAAATTTTGCGAAATCCAATCGACATCTTGCTGTCTCATGCATGACATCTCTAGGGTGTGCGTCACCTCTGTGACTCCAGTCAGAAGGGACACCCCCCACCCCATGGACAACAGACGTCGTTCCACGGCCTGGTTGGCTTCCGCCACCGCGGCGGCGGTCGTCGCGGGCGGGCTCGCGCTCGCCGTGACGGCCCAGTCGGCCAGCGCCGCCCCCTCCGTATCGACCGTCTCGCCCTTCGCCGTGAGCGGAGGCGCGAGCGTCCCGTTCACCGAGTACGAGGCCGAGGCCGCCGCCACCAACGGCTCGGCGGTCGGCCCCGACTACACCCAGTCCACCGTCGCCTCCGAGGCGTCGGGCCGCCGCGCGGTCAGCCTCAACGGCCAGGGCAAGTACGTCGAGTTCACCCTGACCTCCCCGGCCAACGCGGTGGATGTCGCCTACAACCTGCCGCGCGGCGCCTCAGGCACCGTCTCGGTCTACGTCAACGGCACCAAGATCAGCCAGAAGCTGGCGGTCACCGCGCAGTACAGCTACGTCGACACGTCGTGGATCGCCGGTTCCAAGACCCACCACTTCTTCGACGACTCGCGGATCAAGCTGGGCCAGAATCTGGCCGCCGGCGCCAAGGTCAAGCTCCAGCTCGACGCGGGCGACACCGGCCAGGCCACCATCGACGTCGCCGACTTCGAGCAGGTGGCGGGGGCGGCGAGCGCGCCGGCGAACTCCATATCCGTCGTCAGCAACGGCGCCGACGCCACCGGGGGCGCCGACTCCACCAGCGCCTTCAACGCGACCATCGCCCAGGCGAAGTCGCAGGGCAAGGAGGTCTGGATCCCGTCCGGCGACTTCAAGCTGGGCTCCACCATCCAGGCCGACGGCGTCACCATCCGCGGCGCGGGCAACTGGTACTCCGTCCTGCACAGCTCGCACCTGATCGACCAGACCAGCGCGAGCGGCAACACCAAGCTGTACGACTTCGCCGTCTTCGGCGAGGTCAGCGTCCGCAACGACGGCTCGCCCGACAGCTTCATCACCGGCAGCCTCGGCCCGAACTCGGTGGTCTCCGGGATCTGGGTGCAGCGCGAGAAGTGCGGTCTGTGGCTGACCGGCAACAACAACAACCTCGTGGTGCAGAACAACCGCATCCTCGGCACCACCGCCGACGGCCTCAACCTGGACGGCAGCGCCAACGGCGTCCAGGTGAAGAACAACTTCCTGCGCAACCAGGGCGACGACAGTCTCGCCATGTGGTCGCTCGGCGCGCCCGACACGGGCAACACCTTCAGCAACAACACCATCGTGCAGCCCAACCTGGCCAACGGCATCGCGATCTACGGCGGCAGCAACAACACCGTCTCCAACAACGTGATCGCCGACACCAACGCGCTCGGCGGCGGCATCGCCATCTCCAACCAGGCGTTCCTCCAGCCCTTCAACCCGCTGTCCGGCACCGTCACGGTCTCCGGCAACACCCTGATCCGTACCGGCGCGCTGAACCCCAACTGGGGCCACCCGATGGGTGCGTTGCGCGTCGACAGCTACGACTACGCGATCAACAACGACATCCGGATCAGCAACACGACCTTCATCGGCAGCCCGTACAGCGACTTCGAGTTCGTCTCCGGCGGCGGCCACGGCTACACCATCAACGGCGTGACCGTCAGCGGCGCGACGGCCAGCAACACCGGCACGGTCGTGGTGCAGGCCGAGACGCCCGGCTCCGCGACCTTCACCAATGTGACGGCCACCGGCACCGGCGCGACGGGTACGTACAACTGCTCCTACCCGGCGAACCTGCCCGCCTTCACCATCAACCGCGGTGCGGGCAACAGCGGTTGGGACAGCAACTGGAACGACTGCTCCACCTGGCCGCAGCCGGGCTCGGGCAACCCGACCACCCCGCCGACCACGCCCCCCACCACCCCGGCCTCGGGCAACCTGGCCCAGGGGCACCCGGCCTCCGACACCGGTCACTCCGATGTCTACGTCGCGGGCAACGCGGTGGACGGCAACGCCAACAGCTACTGGGAGAGCACCAACAACGCCTTCCCGCAGTCGCTGACCGTCGACCTCGGCGCGGCCAGGACCGTCGGCCGGGTCGTCCTCAAGCTCCCGCCCTCCACGGCGTGGGCCACCCGGACCGAGACGCTGAGCGTCCTCGGCTCCACCGACAACAACACCTACAGCACGCTGAAGTCGTCCGCGGGCTACACCTTCAACCCCGCGAGCGGGAACACCGTCACCATCCCGGTGACTCCCGCGAGCGCCCGCTACGTACGGCTGACCATCACCGGCAACACCGGCTGGCCCGCGGGCCAGATCTCCGAGTTCGAGGTCTACTCCTCGTAACGTGAGGGGTCGCGCGCCGGGCGGCGGTCCTCCGACAGGAGGCCGCCGTCCGGCGTTTCGCCGTTCTCCTGGAGGTGCAGCGCGCGCAGCGCGATCTCGGTGGCGAACCGGTCGTCGGGGCGGGCGAGTTGGTCGCCGAAAGCGCGGTCGAGGATACGGATCCGGTAGCGCACGGTCTGCGGGTGCACGCCGAGCTGGTCGGCGATCTGCGCCGCGGTGCCGCGGGTGGTCAGCCAGATCCGCAGGGTGTCGATCAGCCGGGCGCGCTGGGTGGCGGTCAGCCCGACCAGCGGCCCCAGATAGCGCTTGGCGATCTGCGCGACCAGCGCGGGATCGCCCAATAACCACAGCGGCAGCAGATGGTTCTCGCTCAGCGCCACCGAGTCGTCGTCGATGATCCCGGCGTCGGCCAGCGCCAGTGTGTGCCGGGCCCAGCGCAGCGAATCCGCGGCCTCGCTCAGCGAGGTGGTCAGCCCGATCGCCGCCCGGCAGCCGTTGAGCGCCGCGTGCAGCCGCTCCCGCCGCTCGTCGGTGAACGGTCCCGGCACCAGCAGATGCGGCTCCGGGTCCGCGAAGTCCATCAGGATGTCCTTGTCGAGCGCCGCCCCGGCCGGACGCGTGTCGGGGGCGACCGCGATCAGCGTCACCTCCTCCGGCAGCGGCCACGCCGAGTGCTCGGCCAGCTCCGCCAGCGCGCTGCGGGCCACGGAGGCGCCGTTGAGAATCCGCCGCAGCAGTCGGCGGCGGCGATTGTCGGGCTCCTCGCCCAGTTCCGCCATCGCCTGCACATAGCCCTCGCGGGAGAGTTCGGCGAGATCGCCCATGTACGCGAAGAGCGCGTCGGCGAAGGTCAGCATGAAGGACGCCGACAGGTTGTAGCGGCGGCCCACGCTGCGCACCCGGCGCAGCGCCACCTGGCAGCCGATGCGGTACGCGGCCTGGAGGTTGTCCAGGCTGCGGCCCTCGTACGCCTCGAAGCGGCCGAACTGGCGGCACAGGTCGTCGCGGAGCGCGGTGGTCGCGGTCGGCGCGGCCACCCGGTCGACGAAAGTGGCGATGCTCTGCTCGATACCGATTTTGATCACCCGGGCGTTCGGGCCCTCCAGCAAGTGGCCGTATTCGGGGATCGTGGTGACGATTTCCGTGGCCATCTCTTTTAAAAGGCTGGGGAGTTCCGGCCGCATGATGGCGGCGAACTCCCGTGGAATCGGACCGATTGATTCCGCCTGCTCCGGCGTCTGCCGCGTTACGGTCATGTCCGTACCCCCCTCCCGCGACGGCCCTGCTGGCCGGTGAACCGGTGAAGTGGTGTGCCACGCATGGTAGTCGCGGGCAACCTCGCTGCAACATAGACCAATCGCGTACGGAACGCAGCACCTTGCACACGGAAACGTGTCAGGCCCGCGACGGTGGGCGACGGCGACCGATGGCCATGGTTGCACTCCGGGTGATCGCCCGTCGGGCCGGCCGATGCGCGCACCGTGCGGCCGACTTGCTCACTTGCTTATAAAAAATCCCGGCGCACTGTTGCTTCCGTGACAGAAAAATACCCGAGAGTAGGGTCCGCCGGAGAATCTTGGCCGGGATTATTGCGCCTCCGGGTTACCCGTGCGTAACGTCCTGCTCCGCAAGGGCAACCGAGCGGAATCGGTGCCACGTTCCAGGTAGTGAGTCGTAACCGAATTCCCCTTCCCGCCACACATGGAAGACGCGGAAGCCGGTTTATCAGGTACGTCATCTCCCAGGAAGGATCAGCCCGTGCACAAGCTCTCCAGGACCGCCAAGGGAACCATGGTCACCGGTGCCGCGATGGCGGCGGCGCTCGGCCTCGCGGTCAGCCCGGCCTCGGCCGTCACGTACACCGTCTCGGGCAGCTCGTCGACCGGTGCGATCACCGCGACGGCCACCACGCCCACGCTGACCGACACCACCACGGGCACCAAGCTCACCTGCACCTCGTCGGCGGCCACCGCCACCGTGACCAACGGTTCGCACGGCGGCACCCTCGGCACCATCAACACCGTCTCGTGGAACACCTGCAAGGTCGGCGGCATCACCTTCTCCGTCGCCGCCCAGGGCACCCCGTGGACGCTGACCGGCACCGCCGCCACCACGTCCGCGGGCGTCACCACCGGCACGCTGACCGGCGTCAAGGCCACCCTGTCCGGTCTGTGCAACGCGACCTTCGCCGACCCCAGCGGCGTGGGCAACGGCGCCACCCTCAACGCCACGTACACCAACTCCACCCACACGCTGGCCATCACCGGCGGCACCCTCAAGGCGTACAACGTCTCCGGTCTGTGCCTCGGCCTGATCAACAACAACGACCTGGCCACCTACTCGGCCGGCTACGTCGTGACCCCCACGACGCTGAAGGTCGTCTCTCCCTGAGCCCCGCCCCTCGCGTAACACCGGCCGCCGCGACCGCTGAAGCCCGCGCCGGCCGAACCGGGACCCCGGACCGCCGCAGTGGCGGCCGGGGTCCCGAACACGCACTGGAGGACAAAACTCCGCTTGTGTTTTGTCATTCGGTGACAGGAAATCCGCCCCGGTCCACACCGTCGAATATTCGTCCGGTCGATCACTTGTGGGGCCTTATTACTCGACCGTAATGTCCTGCGTCGCCGACGCCTTCCTGAGGAGTTCCGTAATGAGGGGTGCCGTGAAGCCGCGCCGCGCGGTGCGGTTCGCCGCTGTCGCAGCGGCGGCGCTCCTGGCCGGACTGCTGCCAGGACCCGACTCCGCGGCCAGCGGCCCGGACGGCAAGGTGACCCTCGGATACGCGTGCGCCTTCCCCGCCGGTACAGCCGCCGACGGCTCCGGCGGCACCGACAAGGCCGTCGTCCAGGACGTCACCGTCGCGCTGGTGCAGAACTACCCGGACACCGCCGTGGTCGGAAAGCCCATCCAGCCGGGCGACCTGACGGCGACGGTCACCATGCCGCGGGCCGGCGCCGAGGCGCTGCTGCCCGCCGGCACCACAGCCCTGACCGGCGCCGCGAGCCTCACCGCCCATGTCGCGCAGGGCACTTCGCGAGCGGACGCCGTATGGCCGGGACTGACCGCCCCCTCGACACCGCTCAAGGGCGACGGGGACCTGGTGCTCACCTTCGGCGGCGCGGTGCCGCCGCTGACGGTCACCGCCTCCGGCGAAGTGCGCTTCACCGCAGGGGAGTTGGACCTCAAGCTCAGCCCCGTGACCGACCCCGCGTCCGCACCGCCCGACTCCCCGAGCACCGGCACCGACAGCGCGACCGGCACCGGCACCGACAGCACGTCCGGCGCCGACAGCGTGACCGGCACGGCCGCGGACTCCGCCGGTACGGGCCAGGCCGCCAAGGACGCCGCCGACATCATCGGCACCTGCGCCCCCAAGCCCGACCAGGGCGACCTCCTCGGTACCGTCTCCGTCCCCGGCACCCCCGGCGGCTCCTCGGGACCCGGCCACGCCACCGCGCCCGGCGGCTCCTCGGCCGCCGCCCCCACGCCGCGCACCGGCTCCCGCGCGGGCGTCGGCAAGACCGGCGAGGACGCGGGCGACGGAGCCCCCGACTCCGCCCGGTCCGAGGGCCGCAACACCATCACGCTGGCCTCGCCCCCGCACTCCGGCGTGCACGACTGCGAGGACCCGCCGGAAGGCGACACCGACCCCGCGGTCATGGACTCCATTCCCCGGCCGCCCAACGCCGTCCGCAGCCCCGGCCCCGGCGACCCGCCGTTCCCCCCGTACTCCCAGTGCGGTTACGTCACCGGCTACTCCAACGTCTTCAAGCTCAAGGGCGCGGCGGTCATCAACGACCTGACCAAGAAGCCGACCCGCGTCACCGTCGTGCAGAAGAGCATCTGGACGGAGTTCACCGACCCCGACCCGCTCAAGCAGTACTTCGAGATCGACTCGATCGCGAAGCTGGCCCTGCCGCCGTCCGACACCACCTTCCTGACCTTCGGGTTCGTGCCGGTCACCGCCCGGATGGAACTGCTCCCCAAGGGCCTGATGACCGTCGTCACGGTCGGCACCAGCAACCTCGGCACGATCACCACCAGCACCATCTACGGCAAGCAGGAACTGCGGCTGTCCGACGTCAAGGTCAACGGCGTACCGCTGGACGTCGGCGCCGACTGCCGCGCCTCGGCGCCGCTGGACATCAAACTCGTCGGCTACGACCGCAGTTCACTGACCGGCCGCCCGACCGGACCCACGGACTACGGAGTGCAGGACGGCGGGCCGCTGGCCCAGGACGACCTCTACATTCCCCCGTTCACCGGCTGCGGCAGCCACGGAGAGAACCTGAATTCCCTCTTCACCTCGGCGATATCGGGGCACGGCAACTCACTGAATCTCATCCAGGGACCGCTGTGCGTGCCCATCGCGGCCTCGGGATGCGATCCGGAGATCGCCTTTCCCGAACCGCCCCACCACTGATCAGCTCCGGGAGGTGCAATGGGAATCGAAGTGATCGTCGAAGGACTCACCAAGTCCTTTGGTACGCAGAACGTCTGGCAGGACGTCACGCTCACACTGCCGCCCGGTGAAGTCAGCGTGATGCTCGGCCCTTCCGGAACCGGCAAGACGGTATTCCTGAAATCGCTCATCGGCCTGCTCAAGCCCGAACGCGGCCGGGTGCTCGTCGGCGGCGTCGACATGGTGAACAGCCCGGAGCGCGACATCTACGAGGCGCGCAAGATGTTCGGCCTGATGTTCCAGGACGGCGCGCTCTTCGGGTCGATGAACCTCTTCGACAACATCGCCTTCCCGCTGCGCGAGCACACCAGGAAAAAGGAGTCAGAGATCCGCCGCATCGTCATGGAGCGGGTCGACATGGTCGGCCTCCTCGGTGCCGAGGGCAAACTGCCGGGCGAGATATCCGGCGGCATGCGCAAACGCGCGGGACTCGCCCGCGCCCTGGTGCTCGACCCGCAGATCATCCTGTGCGACGAACCCGACTCCGGCCTCGACCCGGTCCGCACCTCGTTCATCTCGCAGCTCCTCATCGACCTCAACGCGCAGATCGACGCGACGATGCTGATCGTCACCCACAACCTCGACATCGCCTCGACCGTGCCCGACAACATGGGCATGCTCTTCCGCCGCGAACTGGTCGCCTTCGGCCCCCGCGAGCTGCTGCTCACCAGCAACGAGCCGGTCGTACGGCAGTTCCTCAGCGGACGCCGCGACGGACCGATCGGGATGTCGGAGGAGAAGGACGAAGCGGCCCTGGCCCGCGAGCAGTTGAACGGCCGCGAGCTGCCCGCGGCCCCGCGCCGCGTCGCGCCGCAGCTCGAACCGTCACCCGGACTGCCGCCCCGGCAGGCGGTACAGCGCCGCAGGGCCCGCGTCCTGGCCATGTGGGACCAGCTCCCGGCCGCGACCCGCGAAGCCGTACAGGCCGGACTCGTCCCCGTCCAGGGGGAGCCCGCATGACCGCGCCCGTACGGGTCCCGGGACCGGGACCCGAGCCGACCCCGCCGCGCCCCGAACGCGTCACCGTCCCGCGCCGCCCGATCCCCGGCACCGGCGCGCTGCGCGAGACCGGGCAGCTCATGACGCTCGCCGCCACCACCGTGCGCGACACCTTCCGCAGGCCGTTCCAGATGCGCGAACTCATCGAGCAGTTCTGGTTCGTGGCCAGCGTGACGATCCTGCCCGCCGCCCTGGTCTCGATCCCCTTCGGCGCCGTCATCGCCCTGCAAGTCGGCTCACTGGCACAGCAGTTGGGCGCCCAGTCGTTCACCGGCGGCGCCAGCGTGCTGGCCGTCATCCAGCAGGCGAGCCCGCTGATCGTCGCCTTGCTCATCGCGGGCGCGGGCGGCAGCGCCATCTGCGCCGACCTCGGCTCGCGCAAGATCCGCGAGGAACTGGACGCGATGGAGGTGATGGGCGTCTCCCCGGTGCAGCGGCTGATCGTGCCGCGCGTCCTGGCGACGATGCTCGTCGCGGTCTTCCTCAACGGCCTGGTCTCGGTCGTCGGCACCGCGGGCGGCTACTTCTTCAACGTCATCGTCCAGCACGGCACCCCCGGCGCGTACCTGTCCAGCTTCTCCGCGCTCGCCCAGCTCCCCGACCTTTACATCAGCGAGATCAAGGCCGTGATCTTCGGCTTCATCGCGGGCATCGTCGCCGCCTACCGCGGCCTGCACCCCAAGGGCGGCCCCAAGGGCGTCGGCGACGCGGTCAACCAGTCCGTCGTCATCACCTTCCTGCTGCTGTTCCTGGTGAACGTCGTCCTGACCGCGATCTACCTCCAGCTCGTCCCGCAGAAGGGAGCCTGAGCGATGGCGCTCCTGGACAAGGACACCCCGCAGGCCGAGCCGCCGCCCGAAGGACCACGGCCGCGCCGACGCCGGAACACCGGCCGCTGGCTGCACTGGCTGGACGAGACCGGCGACCACTTCATCTTCCACATCACCGCCGTGCTGTGGATCCCGCGCACCTTGCGCCGGTACCTCAAAGAGGTCCAACGCCTGCTCGCCGAGGTCGTGTTCGGCAGCGGCGGCCTCGGCGTCATCGGCGGCACCGTCGGCGTGATGATCGGCATGACCCTCGCCACCGGCACCGTCGTCGGCCTCCAGGGCTACGCGGCGATGAACCAGCTCGGCACCGCCGCGTTCACCGGCTTCATCTCCGCCTACTTCAACACCCGCGAGATCGCCCCGCTCGTCGCGGGCCTGGCCCTGTCGGCCACCGTCGGCGCCGGATTCACCGCCCAGCTCGGCGCGATGCGGATCAACGAGGAGATCGACGCGCTGGAGGGCATGGGCCTGCGCAGCATGCCGTACCTGGTCACCACCCGGATCATCGCCGGGGTCGTCGCCATCGTCCCGCTCTACGGCATCGGCCTGCTCAGCAGCTACGTCGCCTCCCGGATGGTCACCGTCATGTTCAACGGCCAGTCCGCGGGCACCTACGACCACTACTTCAACCTCTTCCTGTCCCCGCAGGACGTCCTGCTCTCCGGACTGAAAGTGCTGATCTTCAGCGTCATCGTGATCCTCGCCCACTGCTACTACGGGTTCACCGCCAAGGGCGGCCCCGCGGGCGTCGGCATCGCCGTCGGCCGCTCGGTGCGCAACGCCATCGTGATCATCTCGATCACCGACTTCTTCCTCAGCCTGGCGATCTGGGGCGCCACCACGACGGTGCGGGTGGCGGGATGACCACCACCGACACCCGTCCCGCCGGAGCGCCCCCGGCCCCGCGCCGCCGCCCGACCGGCGGCGCCACCGCCCGCCGCAGGACCGCCGGCGTCGTCTTCCTGCTGGTGCCCGCGCTGCTGGCCTGGCTCGCGGTCGCCGTCTACGACAAGACGTTCAGCGACACCGCGACCGTCCACCTGGAGACCGGCACCGTCGGCAACGAGATGCACCAGGGCGCCGACGTGAAACTGCGCGGGGTCGTCGTCGGCCGGGTCGCCTCGATCAGCGCCGACGGCGACGGCGCCCGGCTCAACCTCGCCATCGACCCCGGCCAGCTCAAGCGCATCCCCGCGGACGTCACCGCGCAGATGCTGCCCACCACGCTGTTCGGCGAACGCTTCGTGGCCCTCGTACCTCCCGCGGGCACCGACACCACCGGTGGCGGCCCCACCCTCGCCGCCGACAGCACCATCGCCCAGGACCGTTCCAGCGACGCCATCGAGCTCCAGCAGGTGCTCGACAACGTGCTGCCGCTGCTCACCGCCGTCCAGCCGCAGAAGCTCGCCGCGACCCTCAACGCCGTCGCGACCGCGCTCGACGGCCGCGGCACCCAGCTCGGCACCACCCTCGTCCAGCTCGACCGCTACCTGACCAAGCTCAACCCCGAACTGCCCGTGCTGAACGACGACATCAAGCAGCTCGTCACCGTCAGCCACGTCTACAACGCCGCCGCGCCCGACATCGTGCAGGCCCTCACCGACTTCACCAGGACCAGCGGCACCATCGCCGAGGAACAGGCCGACCTCAACAGCGTGTACGGCAGTACCACCGCCACCGCGCAGGACCTGACGACGTATCTGCGGCAGAACAAGGACACCATCATCCGGCTGACCGCCGACAGCCGCGGCACCCTCGGGCTGCTCGCGAAGTACTCCCCGTCCTTCCCCTGCACGCTGCGCACCCTGGCCGCCTTCGTCCCCGTCATGGACAAGGCGCTCGGCAAGGGCACCCACGAGCCGGGCCTGCATGTCAACCTCACCAGCGTGCCGTCCCGCGGCAAGTACGTCCCCGGCAAGGACACCCCGGTGTACGACGCGAGCGGCGGCCCGCAGTGCTACCCGGTCCCGTACACCGGCCGCGGCGGCGCACCGGCCGCGACGCACTCCACGAAGTCCGCGACCTCGCCGACCGCCACGACGTCCACGACGTCCACGGCGTCCACGTCCAGCGTGACCACCACCGACTCCCCGGCCAACTCCCCGCAGGAGAACGAGCTGATCAACGAACTCCTCGCGCCGGGCATCGGCACCGACCCCGGCTCGCTCCCCGACTGGAGCAGCCTGCTCACCGGTCCCGTCTACCGAGGGGCGGAGGTGACGGTGCGGTGAAGCGCCGCAGCCTCGTCGGACCGATCGTCAAGTCGCTGATCTTCATCCTGGTCACCGCGCTGGCCACCACCGTCCTCGCGGTGAGCATCGCGGGCGGAACCGACGTCGGCGACACCTCCGGCTATAACGCCCGGTTCACCGACGCCACCGGCCTCACCTCGGGCGACAGCGTCCGGATCGCCGGGGTCAAGGTCGGCCAGGTCGACTCGATCAAGGTCGTCGACCACCGCGTCGCGCAGGTGCACTTCTCGGTGCAGCGCGCCCGGAAGCTGCCCGGCTCGGTGACCGCCACCATCAAGTACCTCAACATGGTCGGCCAGCGGTACATCGACCTCCAGCAGGGCACGGGACCGGTCGGCCAGGCGCTCGCCCCCGGCGACACCATCCCGCTCCAGCGCACCACCCCGGCCCTCGACCTCACCCAGCTCTTCAACGGCTTCCAGCCGCTGTTCCAGGGCCTGTCGCCCAAGGACGTCAACCAGCTCGCGGGCGAGATCGTCCAGGTGCTCCAGGGCGAGGGCGGCACCGTCGACAGCCTGATCAGCAACGTCGGTTCGCTGACCACGACGCTCGCCGCCAAGGACAAGGTGATCGGCCAGGTCATCGACAACCTCAACTCGGTGCTCACCACGGTGAACACCCGTGAGGCCGGGTTCAACGACCTGGTGACCTCACTCCAGCAGCTCGTCAGCGGCTTCGCCTCCGACCGCGAACCGATCGGCCAGTCGATCACCGCGATCTCCCAACTCACCACCAGTACCGCCGGGTTGCTCACCGACGGCCGCCAGCCGCTGAAGGACTCCATCGCCCAGCTCGGCCGGCTGTCCACCAACCTCGCCGATAACACACCGCAGTTGGAGAACTTCCTCACCAAGACCCCGGCCAAGCTCCAGACCATCGGCCGGCTCGCCTCCTACGGCTCCTGGCTCAACCTCTACCTCTGCCAGGCCACCGTCGCCGGGGTCACCACCTCCGACGGCAGCAAGCCGCCCACCGGCATAGCGATCACCGAATCGAGGTGCCGGTCATGAACCGCCCCCGCATACCGACCCCGCGCCTCCGCTTCCGCGCCCCCGCGCGCCGGGGCCGCCCCTTTTTCCGGCCGCTGCGCGAACGCAGCCCCGTCCTCGTCGGCACCGTCGGCCTGCTCGTGCTCGCCCTGGCCGGCCTGGTCGCGTACAACGCGGACGCGCTCCCGCTGATCGGCGGCGGCACCACGTACAGCGCGAGCTTCACCGAGGCCGCCGGGCTCAGGTCCGGCAACGAGGTGCGGGTCGCGGGCGTCAAGGTCGGCAAGGTCACCGGGGTGTCGCTGGACGGCGCCCAGGTCAAGGTCACCTTCCGCGTCAAGGACACCTGGATCGGCGACGCCAGCACCGCCGCCATCGGCATCAAGACGCTGCTCGGCGAGAAGTACCTGGCCGTCGACCCGCTCGGCAGCCGCGCGCAGAACCCCGGCCAGCGCATCCCCAGGACCCGCACCACCTCGCCGTACGACGTCACGCAGGCGCTCGACGGCCTCGGCAACACCCTCGGGTCGATCGACACCACGCAGCTCGCCGCCAGCTTCCAGACCCTCTCCGACACCTTCAAGGACACCCCGGCCTCGGTACGCAGCGCCGCCACCGGCCTGTCGTCGCTGTCGCGGACCATCTCCAGCCGGGACGCCCAGCTCGCCGACCTGCTCGCGGGCAGCAAGCAGCTCACCAAGACCCTCTCCGACCAGAACAGCCGCTTCCAGACGCTGATCTCGGACGGCAACCTGCTGCTCGGCGAGATCCAGAAGCGCCGCGACGCCATCCACGCGCTGCTCACCGGCACCCAGGACCTCGGCACCCAGCTCAACGGCCTGGTCGCCGACAACAACCGGCAGCTCGGCCCGACCCTGGACGCCCTCGACCGGGTCACCGGCGTACTGCTCGCCAACCAGTCCAGCCTCGACAAGGCGCTCGCCCTGGCCGGGCCCTACTACCGGCTGGTCGGCAACACCCTCGGCAACGGCCGCTGGTTCGACAGCTATCTGTGCGGCCTGGTCCCCAAGAGCTATCTGCCCCCGGGCACCCAGCCGACGACCGGGTGCGAGCCGCCCAAGGCGACGGGAGGCACATCGTGAAGGCATCCACCGGCCGCGCCGCGCGAGAGCGGCGGGCCATCGCCCTCGGCACGGTGCTCGCCGTCGTCCTCGCGGCCCTCGCCTACGGCGGCGTACGCCTCTTCGGCGGCCCCGACGGCACCAGGATCACCGCCTACTTCGACCACGCCGTGGGCGTCTACGCCGGATCCGACCTGCGCGTGCTCGGCGTCAAGGTCGGCACCGTCGACTCGGTGAAGCCGCAGGGCAAGCAGGTCAAGGTCGTGCTGGTCCTCGACCACGGGGTGAAGGTCCCCGCGGGAGCCGGCGCCGTCGTCGTCGCGCCCAGCGTCGTCGCCGACCGCTACATCCAGCTCACCCCGGCCTACACCGGCGGCCCCCGGATCACCGCGGGCACCGTCATCCCGGCCACCCGCACCGCGACCCCCGTCGAGGTCGACCAGCTCTACGAGAGCATCACCCGGCTCAGCGACGCCCTCGGCCCGAACGGCGCCAACGCCACCGGCGCCCTGTCGAACCTCCTCGACACCGGCGCGAAGAACCTCGACGGCAACGGCAAGGCCATCGGCGACAGCATCGACCAGCTCGGCCAGGCCACCAAGACCCTCAACGGCCACAGCGACGACCTCTTCGCGACCCTGTCCTACCTCCAGTCCTTCACCACCATGCTGAAGAACAACGACGGCAAGGTACGGGCCGCCACCGACCAACTCTCCACCGTCAGCGGCTTCCTGGCCGAGGACAAGGAGAACCTGGGCGGCGCGCTGCACCAACTGTCCACCGCGCTCGGCCAGGTGAAGACCTTCATCCAGGACAACCGGGCCCGGCTGAAGACCAGCATCGGCAAACTCGCCCCGATCACCCAGACGTTGGTCGACCAGCGCGCCTCACTCGCCGAACTCCTCGACACCGCGCCGCTGGCCGCCGACAACCTCCTCAACGCCTACGACCCGCAGCACGGCACCATCGACGGGCGCGCCAACATCAACGAACTGAGCATGGGCGGCGACATCTCGCCCGCCGCCGCCAAGGACACCGCAAGGACCGGCTCCGACTTCACGCCCGCGGCCAAGGACGCCAAGACCCTGCCGCTGCCCCTGCCGGCGGTCGGCACCGTCTACACCAAGGGGGCGGCCCGATGAAGCGTCCGCACACCCGGGGGAGCGCCGCCACCGTCGGCGGGACCGCGCTGCTCGCGCTCGCCCTCGCCGGCTGCTCGCTGAACGTCCAGAACGTGCCGTTGCCCGGCGGCGCCGACCTCGGCGGCCACCCCTACACCGTCAAGGCCGACTTCGCCGACGTCCTCGACCTCGTCCCGCAGGCGTCCGTACGCGTCAACGACGTCGCCGTCGGCCGCGTCACCAAGATCGGCCTCGGCGCCGACGGCTGGTCCGCGACCGTCACCATGAAGGTCAACGGCAAGGTGCGGCTGCCCGCCAACGCGTACGCGTACCTGGAACAGTCCAGCCTGCTCGGCGAGAAGTACATCCAGCTCTCCGCGCCGCCCGGCACGCGGGCCGCCAGCGGCACCCTGCGCGACGGCGCCGTCATCCCCGCCTCGCGCACCAACCGCAACCCCGAGGTCGAAGAGGTCTTCGGCGCACTGTCCATGCTGCTCAACGGCGGCGGCGTCGCCCAGCTCAAGACCATCTCGGTGGAGCTGAACAAGGCCCTGACCGGCAACGAACCGCAGATCCGCTCCATGCTCCACCAGGTCGACACGCTCGTCAGCGACCTCGACGCCCACAAGCAGGACATCACCGACGCGCTCGACGGCGTCAACGAACTGTCCGCCACCCTCGCCGCCCGCGACCAGAAGATCGGCACCGTACTGACCGGCCTCAGCCCCGGACTGAAGGTGCTGGAACAGCAGCGCGGCTCGCTGGTCACCATGCTGCGCTCGCTGGACACGCTCTCCGGCGTCGCGGTGGACACCGTCAACCGCAGCAAGGACGACATGGTCGCCGACCTCAAGGCCCTCGCGCCCACCCTGCGACGGCTCGCCGACGCGGGCGACGCGCTGCCCGACTCGCTCCAGGTGCTGGTCACCTACCCGTTCACCGACGAGGTCCTCAACGGCGTCAAGGGCGACTACCTCAACGTCTACCTCGACCTGACCGCCGTACCCGGCACGCAGCTCATCCCCGAGATGCCCGCGTCCGGGAACGTCTACCCGCCCGACCCCGAGAACCCGATGTCCGCGCACGCCAAGGCCGACCGGACGAGGACCGTCGACAAGAAGCTGCGGGAGGCGGGCATCCCGCTGCCGCTGCCGTCGGTCACCGGCTCGACCAGGACCGGGGGCCGCTGATGCTGACCCGCGTCACCATCGCCAAGAACATCGCCTTCCTGCTGATCGCCGTGCTCGTGCTCGGCTTCATCGGCGTCCGCTACGCCGACCTCGGCCGGTACGTGGGCCTGCGCGGCTACTACACCGTCAAGGTCGAACTCCCTGAAGCGGGCGGCCTGTTCGAGCACGCCAACGTCACCTACCGCGGTGTCTCGGTCGGCCGGGTCGGCCCGATCAGACTCACCGACGACGGCGTGGAGGCGTCCTTGCGGATCAACGACTCCGCGCCGCACATCCCCTCCCACCTCAAGGCCGTCGTCGCCAGCCTGTCCGCCGTCGGCGAGCAGTACATCGACCTGCGGCCGACCACCGACCAGGGGCCGTATCTCGCCGACGGCTCCCGCGTCGAACGCGCCGACACCACCATCCCCGCGCCCGTCACCAACCTGCTCACCAGCGTCAACAGCCTGGCCGGATCGGTCCCGTTGAAGTCCCTTCAGACCGTCGTCGACGAATTCGGCAAGGCGTTCGCGGGACAGGGCGACAACCTCCAGTCGCTGCTCGACACCAGCGGCGAGTTCATCTCCGCCGCGGACATGAACCTGCCCGGCAACATCACGCTGATGGCCGACGGGCGGACGGTGCTGCGCACGCAGGCCGACGAGGGCGACGCCATCAAGTCCTTCGCCAGCAGCGCCAGTCAGCTCGCCAAGCAGCTCAACGACTCCGACACCGACCTGCGACGGCTCATCGCCGCGGCGCCCGACGCGGCCGGACAGGTCAGCGCGCTGCTGCGGGACGTCGGACCCCAACTCAGCGTCGTCCTGGCCAACTTGCTGACCACCTCGGACGTGGCCGTCACCCGGCAGCACGGCATCGAGGAATTCCTGGTCAAGGTGCCCGCGGTGGCCGCCGCCGGATCGACGGCGGTGGACGGCAAGGGCCTGCACTTCGGCATGGCCGTCACCTTCTTCTCCCCGCTGCCCTGCACCTCCGGATACGGCGGCACCACGTACCGCAACGGCCTCGACACCAAGGCGCCCGCCACCGCCCTCAACACCGCGGCCCGCTGCACCGCCCCCGCCTCCTCCGGCACCGACGTGCGCGGCTCGGCCAACGCCCCGAACGGCGGGGGCGTCCCGAACCCCGTGCAGCCCGGCTCGGTGCTGCCGACCGGCGCCGGGACCCCGTCCGCCGCGGGCCCGTCCACCGGGACGACGACGTACGGCACGAGCGTGCTGCCGGGAGCGCTGGGCCTGCCCTCGCTGCCGACCGGGCCCAGCGGCGGCACGATGGCGGATCTGCTCGGCCTCGGCGACACGCGGTTCGGTGACACGCGCTCCGGGGACACGGGCTTCGGGGACACGCGTTTCGGGGGCACGGGCTTCGGGGGCACCCGATGAGCGCCCGCCGGTCCACCCTGGTCTGGGTCACCGCGTGGGCGGTCGCCGCCGTGGTGTGCGCGCTCGGCGCCTGGTCGTACGCGGACACGCGCGGCGACGGCACGCTCAATTACGCCAAGGCCCGCGACGCCGTACTGACCGACGGGCAGCGGGACATCACCCGGCTGAACACGGTGGACGCGGCCCACCTGGACCGCGACCTCGCGGCCTGGCTGGACACGACGACCGGGCCGCTGCACGACCGCATGAGCCGTACGCACACCGCGGACGCCGCCGCGCTCAAGCAGTCCGGCACCTCCACCCGGGGCACGGTCACCGACGCGGCGGTCACCGAACTCGACACCAGGGCCGGTACGGCGAAGCTCATCGCGACCGTGCAGGTCCGGGTCATGCCGCGCGGCGGCGCGGCCACCACCGACCGCAAGCGGTTCGAGGCGGGCCTGTCCCGTACCTCGGACGGCTGGAAACTCACGGCGCTCACCGCGGTGCCCGTCGGCGCGAGCTAGGAGAGGCGGCCCAGTGAGCACCACGCATGAGCCCGAGGCCGACGCGGCGGAGGCCGAGGCGCCGCAGACCGACGCATCGGTGGCCGCCGCTCCGGACGAGCCGGAGGCCAACGAGGCCGCCGCCGGACGGCGTTGGCGGTGGCCGTACGGTGCGCGGCGTACGGCGGCGGTCGCCGCGATCGTGCTGCTGCTCCTCGGCGGCGGCGGATTCGGTTACGCGGCCCACCGGTTGACCGACCCGGCCGCGACGGACAACCGCGCGCTGACCGACACCGAGGCGACCAACCGGGTCGTCGGGGACGTCAGCAACGCGCTCGGCAAGATCTTCGCGTACACGCCGGAGGACACCGGGTCGACCGAGCGGGCCGCCCGCGACCTGCTGGACGGCGCGGCGGCCGACCAGTACCAGGCGCTGTTCGGGCAGATCCGGCAGCGCGTCGCCGAGCAGCAACTCACCCTGACCACACGGGTGGTGCGCGCCGGGGTCGTCCGGCTCACCGCCGACCACGCCCGGCTGCTGGTCTTCCTCGACCAGACCGCCCAGCGCAAGGGCGCCGCGGCCACCAGCGCGGCGGCCCAACTCTCGGTCACCGCCAGGCTCGACGGCGACCACTGGCGGATCACCGATCTCAAGGCCCGGTAGGAGGAGGACGGATGGCACGGATGCCCTTCAAGGGTGGCGGCGGGTCGCGGGACCGGCTCGGGGCGCGGCTGCGCGCGCCGGGCCGGTCGCTGCTCGCCACGGCCGTCGCGCTCGCCGTCGCCGCGGCGGTCGCCGCCGCCCTGACCGGCTGGTCCTGGTACGGGGCCGCGCACGACGACGACGCGGCCTTCGCCCGGACCCGCGACACGGTGCTCGCGGCGGGGGAGCAGGCGGTGCAGAACATGAACACCCTGGACCACTCCGACGTCGACCACGGGCTCGACATCTGGGAGAGCTCCACGACCGGCGACCTGCACAGCCAACTGGTCCAGGGGCGGGCCGCGTTCGAGAAGCAGGTGCAGCAGGCCCAGACGGTCAGCACCGCGAAGATCCTGTCCGGCGCGGTCACCGAACTCGACACCAGGACCGGCAAGGCCAGCGTGATGATCGCGCTGCGGATCACCGTCGAGGCGCCCAAGGCCAAGCCCGCGGTCAAGGAGAGCCGGATGCTCGGCGAACTCACCCGCACCGACACGGGCTGGAAGCTCAGCGCCCTCGGCCAGGCCCCGATGGGCGACAGCGCCGCGGACCCGTCCGCGTCCTCGCCCCCGAGCGGCGGCACCGCCACCGCGAGGCCGTCCCCGTCCACCACCGACGGCCAGTAAGCCGCCCCGCCGTCCGCGAGAGGACCGCCGCCCATGTCGACCACCCGCCACCTCATCAACCGCCAACGCCGCCTGGCGGCCACCGCGCCGCCGCGCGAGCGCGTGACCCGCACGGCGGAAGCCGCCACCGACGTCGACCCCGCCACCGCCACCGACATCCACTCCGACACCGACACCGACACCGGCCCGGAGACCGAGGCGGAGGGCGGCGGCCGTTCGGAGCGCCCCGCCCGGGGCCGCGCCGCGACCGCCGTCCGCACCCGCCCGGCCCGGCCGCCGCGTACGTCCGACAAGGCGGCCGACGTCACCGCCGACGTCACCGCCGGGACTCCCACCGGCACGGCCGCCGACGCTGAACCCGAGGCCGGGAGCGGCCCGCGCACGTGGCGCCCGCGGCCCGTCACCGTCCTCACCGTCGGCCTCGCCCTGCTGACCGTGCTGCTCGGCGGCCTCGCCGCCTGGTCCGCGGGCAAGGCGTCCGACCTGCGCGACTCGGTGGCCTCCGGCAACACCGCGCTGACCGACACCGCCCGCACCAGCGAGGTCAAAGGCACTGTCGCCCAGGCCGTGAACGCGGTCTTCTCCTACAACTACGCCGACACCGCCCGCACCGACGACGCGGCCAAGCGCGTACTGACCGGAAAGGCCGTCCAGCAGTACGCGACGATGCTCGCCCAGGTCCGCGCCCAGGCACCGGCGCAGAAGCTCGTGCTGACCACGACCGTCACCGACACCGGCGTGGAACTGCTCGACGGCGACCGCGCCCGCGTCCTGGTCTTCGCCGACCAGAGCAACACCAGCACCGCCAAGTCCGCGAACGCGGCGACCACTTACGCGGCGGCGATGTTCGCGGTGGACGCCGTGCACCAGGACGGCACCTGGAAGATCGCGAGCATCGACACCTTCGGGTAGCGCGGACCCCACGATCAGCGGTTGCGGCCAGCGGTTGGTGAGGCGCCAGTCGGCGTCCAGCAGATAGCCGACGACGGCGGGCCCCGCGACGGCCGCCGCCACGCGTGCGTGTGCCCAGGGGTACGGCTCCTCGTACGGGTACGCAGCTGTGGCGAACAGACGTACGTCTTAAGTAAGGCTACCCTTATCAAAACGCTGGCCTTTCCGCGCCGTCACCGATCAGGCGCCGCGCGATGATGAAGGACTCGTCGCGGGCAGGCACTATGGGGGAGAGGGCCCCCGCAACGCGCCGGAAATCGCGTGATGGGATGCTCGGCTCGCAATCCCGGATGTGCGTCCCCGATATGGCCAGTGGCGGGGAGCAGGTGGCCTGACCGGCAAGGATGGATGGATATGGACAAGCAGCAGGAGTTCGTTCTCCGCACCCTGGAGGAGCGGGACATCCGCTTCGTCCGCCTGTGGTTCACCGACGTGCTCGGCTACCTGAAGTCGGTCGCCGTCGCACCGGCCGAACTGGAGCAGGCCTTCGACGAGGGCATCGGCTTCGACGGCTCCGCCATCGAGGGCTTCGCCCGGGTGTACGAGTCCGACATGATCGCCAAGCCGGACCCCAGCACCTTCCAGATCCTGCCCTGGCGCGCCGAGAGCCCCGGCACCGCGCGCATGTTCTGCGACATCCTCATGCCCGACGGCTCCCCGTCGTACGCCGACCCGCGCTACGTCCTCAAGCGCGCGCTCGCCAAGACCTCCGACCTCGGCTTCACCTTCTACACCCACCCCGAGATCGAGTTCTTCCTGCTCAAGGACAAGCCGATGGACGGCGGGCGGCCGACCCCCGCCGACAACTCCGGCTACTTCGACCACACCCCGCAGAACGTCGGCATGGACTTCCGCCGCCAGGCCATCACGATGCTGGAGTCCATGGGCATCTCGGTGGAGTTCTCGCACCACGAGGGCGCCCCCGGCCAGCAGGAGATCGACCTGCGCTACGCCGACGCGCTCTCCACCGCCGACAATGTGATGACCTTCCGGCTCGTCATGAAGCAGGTCGCCCTCGAACAGGGCGTGCACGCCACCTTCATGCCCAAGCCGTTCTCCGAGCACCCCGGCTCCGGCATGCACACCCACCTGTCGCTCTTCGAGGGCGACCGCAACGCCTTCTACGAGTCGGGCGCGGAGTTCCAGCTCTCCAAGGTCGGCCGCTCCTTCATCGCGGGCCTGCTCCGGCACGCCGGTGAGACCGCCGCGGTCACCAACCAGTGGGTCAACTCCTACAAGCGGATCTGGGGCGGCTCCCAGCGCACCGCTGGCGCGGGCGGCGAGGCCCCCTCGTACATCTGCTGGGGCCACAACAACCGCTCGGCCCTGATCCGCGTCCCCATGTACAAGCCCGGCAAGACCGGCTCCACCCGCGTCGAGGTCCGCTCGATCGACTCCGGCGCCAACCCCTACCTCGCCTACGCCGTCCTCCTCGCCGCGGGCATGAAGGGCATCCAGGAGGGCTACGAACTCCCGGCCGGCGCCGACGACGACGTCTGGGCCCTGTCCGACTCCGAGCGCCGCGCCCTCGGCATCGAGCCCCTCCCGCAGAACCTCGGCGAGGCCATCACCCTCATGGAGCGCAGCGAACTCGTCGCCGAGACCCTCGGCGAGCACGTCTTCGACTTCTTCCTGCGCAACAAGAAGCAGGAGTGGGAGGAGTACCGCTCCGAGGTCACCGCCTTCGAGCTGCGGAAGAACCTCCCGAACCTGTAGCCGCAGGCCAGTGCACCATTGCTTGTGGAGTGACCCTTCGGGCGGGCGGCTGTGAGCCGCCCGCCCGAAGCCGTCTCACTTGCCCTGGGCCGCCTCTGGGCCGTCTGGTGTGGGATCGACTGCCTCATACATGCCGTCCACTGCCCGGCGGGCCCGCCCGTCACTGCTGGGCATGAGGTGCGTGTAGACGCGCAGCGTGAAACCGGGATCGTCGTGCCCGAGGTAGTGGCTCAACGCCTTGACGTTCTCTCCGGCCGCCAGCAGGACCGAAGCGTAGAAGTGCCTTAGCGCGTGCATGCCGTCCTCTCGTGAGGCGGCGTACCGCTCGCCTTCCTCCGCATCCTTGATAACGCCAGCGGCGGCGAGGGCCGGTTTCCAGGTGCGCGTATTGAAGTCGGTCCGCCGTACGGCGCCGTCTCCGTCCAACCGGGTAAAGAGCAGACGCTTTGTCACCTGCGGCCCGTCCGGGAGGAGCCAGGGGAGAGTGACCTCTACAGGCCCGTACTTCTCACTGTGGGCTTTAAGTACCCCGGCCACGCGGCGGGGGAGTGGCACGTCCCGTTCTTTCCCTCGTTTCGGCAGACCGAAGACGAGATGTCCGTTCGCCACCTTCACCTGACAGCCGACGTGCAGCCATCCCGTTTCGTAGTTGAGCGCGTCGTCGGCGAGGCCGAAGATCTCGCCCTGTCGCAGTCCGCATCCCCCGCCGACATCGACCATGGCCTGATACTGCTCGGGCAGAGCGGCCCGCACTGTGAAGACGCGGCTTGCCGTCCACGGCTGGACACGGGGCGGCATCGACTTAGGCGCGCGCACTGAGCGGGCACGGCACGGATTGGTGTTGAGGTGCTTGTCGTCCACCGCTGCGCTGAACACGGCGGAGACGCTGGAGAAGATGACGCGCCGGTACGAGGAAACCGGGAGCACCTTCTCCAGGTCGCTCACCCACTCTCGGATGTGCGAGGGCTGAAAAGAACCGAGCGGGCGGGTGCCAATGTACGGAAAGGCGTGCAGCCGGAGTTGTGTTCGTACTGAAGTACGGGTCGTGGCATCGGTGGTCTGACTCGCCAACCACTTCTCTCCGTATTGCTGAAAGGTGATTCGTCCAGCGGAAGGATCGATGTACTGACCTCGGGACATGTCCGCCTCGATCTCTGTCAGCCACTTTTCGGCGAGACGCTTTTGCCGGTCGGGGAAGCTCTTGCTCTTCTCAGTCCCGTCCGGGCCGATGTACCGGGCGCGGTATCGCATGCCCGTGCCGTAGCGGTCCGTCTTGACGCGTACGAGCTTGCCTGCCGAGTTGGGTTCGGTTTTGTACCAGCGGTCTTGGATATGGCCTGCCATTGTGTGCGACTCCTGTAGGCGTGGCGGCGGCCGGTAGCGAGCGTGTGTGCTCGCTACCGGCCGCGGTGATTCGGTGTGGGGTGTTAGGTCAGGCTGCTTGCGTCATCTGCTGGTTGATCCAGGCGCGGACCGCGTCGGGGTCGTAGCGCAGGTGCTTTCCGGCGCGGAATCCGGGCGGCCCGGTGCGCTTCTTGCGCCAGGCGTAGACGGTCTCGACGCTCGGCAGGCGAAGGATCTCTGCAAGCTCTTCGGGGTCAGGTAGTGATCGGGGAGTGCGGACACGCGAGGGTCCTCCGGTCTCCGAGCCTCTGCTCTTCTAGGTCCGCTACATCCGCTATGCCGCTACATCGCAGGTCAGCGGCATGTTTTGTGTAGCGGGGGGTGTCGGTGTAGCGGCTACGGCCGTTTCGGGGCGCGGGGCCGTAGCCGCTACATCCGGGGTCTGCGCTACGCGGATTGGGCCTGTGAGCTGGGGAGTAGCGGGAGAAGCGGTTGTAGCGGAGTTTCCGGAGCGGGCGGGCAGTATCGCTGCCACGCGTCGTGCAGATCGGCGCTGTAGTAGCCCTTGAGGACTCCGCCGGAGGTGCGAATGTTTCGCGACGTGATGGGTTCGTTGTCGGTGGTGACGTAGTCGTGCAGCATCCGCGAGAGCCGCCGGGAGTCCAGCGGCCTGCCCTGGAGATCGGCCCACGGGGCGTCGTCCAACGCGTTGAGGCGGTCGACAACGGCAATGGTCGGCAGCCGGTCGATACCGACCATGACGTGGTCGCGCAGGTCGGTCAGCAGCCGGATTCCGAGGCTTCCTTTGTCATCGACTTGGGCGGCTTTGACGAGTTGGGCGCACGCGTCGCGGGCCCGCTCGGGCCATGCCCCGCCGGCGGCGTCCGCGACGGCGAGCAGGGGTTCCCAGACGTCGGCGGGGCGGTCGGTGATGCCGTCGGGCATCTCGGGCCATGCCCCCATCACGAAGCCTCGTGCCTGCTCTGCCCACGCGGCGAGACGGTTACGCAGGGCGTGGCCCTCCTTCTCGTGCAGGCGGGCCCGGAACGGCTCGACACGCTCGTTCCGTGCCCGCCGTCGCATGCGGATGATGACGGATCGGGTCAGGATCGTGTCGGGCAGGGAGCCGAGTCCGGCGACGGCGACGGCGGTGTAGGAGGGGAACGGGGTGACGGTCTGGCTGTCTCCGACGCACCGGTAGGTGACGCCGGTCCGGCGATGCCCGGCGTTGAGGAACCCGCGAAGTTCCTCGTTGTCCCCGGCCTTGGGACCGAAGACCGTGTCGATCTCATCGAAGAGGATGGTGGGCCGACCGTCCGGGCCGGACACCGCCCGGAACAGCGCCGCCGCGGAGGCGTTGACGGCGACCATCGGCCGGGGCACCAGGGTTTCCACGATCTCCAGGGCACGGGACTTGCCCGATCCCCGTTCGGGGGAGAGGAACGCGATGCGGGGGGTGGAGTCGAAGCAGTCCAGCAGGTGGGTGTGGGCGTCCCACAGCACGACGGCGACGTAGGCGGCTTGGGTGGGGAAGGCGTTGAACCGGCGGTGGAAGGCTTCGACCTCGTTGAGCAGGTCGGCGCCGTCGTGCCCGGTGGCGGTCATGCGGCCTGCCTCCTTTCCTTCGTGGTGTGCAGTGGGCATGCGGTGCGGTGGTCGGCGTGATCCTGAATCAGGGCGAGGACATCGACCCGGCCGCGGGCGGTGACGTACCGGCCGCAGTCGCAGCGGGACACTGCCCGCGGCGGCATCTCCCAGGCGGACGGGGCGATGATGTGCAGCCATGCGATGGGGCGGCGTCCGTCTGCCGGGTGCGGGCCAGGGCGAAGGGCAGACAGGACGCCTTCGGCGGCGACCTTCGGCGCGCTAAGGCTCGTGGGCCCGCCGGCCGATTGGGCGGGGCGGAGCTGGTCAGGGGTTCGGGTGAGGCTTTTCAGAGCGGGGGGTCGTCCCGCGGCGGGCGTCATGAGGCGGCCTGCCGGGGCCGGGCAGTGCGGACGGCGTAGTCGAGGGCGCTGCGGATCGTGGTCCGGCACTCGGCAGCCGGTAGCCCGGCCGTCTCGCCCCCCGCCTGAAAAGCCGCTTCTACGGCGGTGCGGTCGAGGTCTCCCCATGCTACGAATCGGCCCACGGCCCGCACGGCGCGCAGGAGTTCGGTATTCCGGCCGCCTTCGCCGGTTGTGGCGACGGCGGTAACTTCGCGTTCGAGGACGACGGCGGCGAGCCGGGGCGCGTCACGGGCCGCCATGGGCCGCAACGGGCCCGTGGCGGCCCGCTGTGGGGGCGTCAGGGCGGTTTGGAGCCATTCGGGTAGGTTTTGCAACCGGGGAGGCGTCCATGACCGCGTAGGGGCCGTCAGGGGTCGCGGACCCGGGGGCAACGACCTGTCCGCCCCATGCACGGGTGTCGACCTTTGGGGCCAACGTGCCCGCGCTGCAAGAGGGTTGGACCCCAATGGGTGTGCGGAAGTACAGGTGTTGTCCGCCGCTGGGGGTCCGGATGCGGCGGGTGGCCGGGGCGGCGTGCCCTTCTTGTCCTTCGGCTTGGCCGTGTCGAGGTCGACCACCAGCAGGCCGGCGGGTCCGGTGGCGATGCCGACGTTGAACGGGCCCGCGGACCAGCAGTGTTCGATGCGGGCGGGGTCGGTGGTGGCGCGCTGCTCGAACGTCTTGTGTCCGTTGGTGCAGTCGCCGGTACGGGGGCAGCGCCGGTCTCCGTGCAGGGCGGGGATCTTGGTTCCGGGGCGCAGGGGGATGACGGGCCAGCCGTGTCCGGCGGCGTCCAGGGCGGCGTGCAGCAGAGCGGTCCGGGTAGCGGTCATGCCGCTACCTCCGCCGTGAAGTGCGCGAGGAAGGCGCGGCCGATGTGGGCGGTGTAGGCGGGCGGGATGCATTCGCGGATGCCGTCGCGGTTCATCCACGGCACCCCGAGCACCTGGCGGGCCTGTCCGACGCCGGAGAAGTTCCCGACGTACTGCCCGTACCAGCCTTCGGGGACGGGTCGGCCCATCTTCGCCTGCGGCGCACGGTGTTCGGGGTGGTCCGCCGGGGTGAGGGTGAAGCCTCCGCCGGTCTCGAAGTACCGGTGCCGGTAGGTGGCGATGCCGAACATGGCCCCGCACAGCATCACCGGGCCCCGCAGCTTGGGCACCGCGCCTTTGACGTTCTCCAGCACCCACGGGCGCCCGGTGGATTCGAGGGCGGCCCTGGTGGGGGCGATGAGGTCGGGGTGGGCGCGGCCTTGGATGCGCTGGCAGTCGCTGTCGTGCTGGCATGGCGGGGAGGCGTGGATGGCGTCGAACTCCGCGCCGTGTTCGCGGATGAACGCGACCGCGTCGCCCTGGACGAACTGGTAGGGGTAGCGCGGCAGGGGGTTGATGTCGATGCCGGTTACGTCGAAGCCGGCCAGTTCGTAGCCACGGGCGGCCCCGCCCTGGCAGCAGAACGCGTCCCGCAGACGCGGCCGGAACGGCCGTCGCCGCAGGGGGGTGTGACGGTTCATGCTGGTGGTCAGTCCCTTCGGGGATGTGGACCGCGGGCGGTGGCGTTTTCCTTGGTCGGGAGGCCACCGCCCGCGGGCGTGTTCAGGCGGCGCACGGCACGCAGGTGCCGAGCGAGGTGGGGATGACGTATCCGGCGTCGGTTCGGCAGGCGGGGCAGGTGCGGCGGGCGCGCATCATCGCGGCGTGAGAGCGCCAGCGGCCCGGCGTCATCGGGTGCAGGGGCCGGGCGGTGGCGGGGTCGTAGAGGTAGGCGACGCGGCGTCCGCGGCGCCAGCGGATCTCGCCGACCGCGTCGGCGCGGTGTGCGCTGAGACCGGCCGCGTTGAGCTGACGGCGAGTCATCAGGCCGTGCGGGGCGAGGCGGTAGCAATAGACGGGCAGGCTCATAGCGTCTCCATCCGGACGCAAATTTGGTGACTGTGGGTGTCGGGGAGGGAGGCGGGGGATGCTGCTCAACCCTGGTTTTTGGGGGTTTCCGCAGGTCTGCGGGGTGTGCTTCCCCGCCTCCCCCGTGGGGTTTTGGCGCAGTTCAGTGCGGGGGAGGCGGTACCGGGGAGGCGGTTGGGGAGATCTCCCCGCCTCCCCGGTACCGCCCCATCACTCTCCGTCGAACTCGGCGGCATCCGGGTGGGCGTCGTCGGTGCGGTCGGTGAGGGCTTCGCGGACGCGGTCGCGGTCCACGATCATCTGTCCGTGGGACTTGCGGATCGCGCTGTGCGGGTCGAGGACGCGCTTGAGGTCGGTGAAGGTCCAGCCGCGGTACTCGTGCGGGTTGTGGGTGATGAGCAGCCGGAGGACTTCCTGCGTCCGCACGCGCGCCTCATTGCCGAGGACGGTGAGCACGTCCGCGAGGTGATCGGGCTTCTCCCCGTCGGCCGGCAGGACGGTGGATGCGGCGGGGGTGATGCCCTCGCGCAGCGCCAGCGCCCGCGCCACCACGGGCGACACATGGTCGGTGCTGGCGTCTTTGCGGACGTAGTAGGCGCGGACCAGCTCGAACGCGTTCTTGGTGAACCCCACGGTCAGGGCGGTGCCGATGTTCTCCGCGGGGTTCAGCGTCGTGGCGGTGATCCCGGCCCGGTGCTTGCCCGTGCCCAAAAGCCCGTCGTTGGCGACGTGGTCGCCGACCGCGAACGCCACCCGGTGACTGGTGTTGCGGGTCACGTCCTTGGGGATGCTGGACGCGGTCGGGGAGACGGTGACGAACACCAGGGTGATGCCGACCTTCCGGGCCTTCTTCAGTACCTTGATGGCCAGCTCAGCCGCCTCCGGGCCGTATTCTTTGTGCTCGAACAGCTCGTGGCATTCATCGAACACCACGAGGCGGGGGCGCATGCGGGGGTCGCGTTCGGCCAGGTCACGGGTGAGCTTGACGCTGTCCCCGCCGAGTTCGGCCAGCAGCTTGCCGCGTTCGGTGACCTCGTCGCGCAGGTCCCGCAGGGCTTCGAGGGCGTCCCTGACCTGCTCGTCATCGTCGCCCTTGACCAGGGTGCGCAGCCGTTCGCGCATCGGGTCGTAGTCGACGTTGTAGGCCATGACGTAAACGTCGATCTCGACCAGCGGATCGAGCATCGCCCCGAGCAGCAGGCTCACGACCAGCGACGACTTACCTGAACCCATGATGCCGCCGACCATGTAGTTCGACGCCATGAGCTTGCCGATGACCGGTTCTCCGCGCTGGGAGACGCCGACCGGCACGCCCTTGAAGTAGTCCGCGGTGCCGTCGCTGAGCAGGGGCCACGGGGGGACTGCCCCGGACAGCGATCCTTGGTCGGCCACCCACAGATCGAGGGTGCCGGGGGCGGTGGCCGGTTCGGTCGGCCAGACTTCGACGGGCAGGCGCAGCAGGTTGTGGGCGAGCACGTCCTTGTGTTTGTTGATCATTTCGACGGTGACGCCCATCGGGAGCTGCACTTGGGAGTGCCAGCCCTTGCCGAGGCGGGTGGTGGGCTAGACCCACCGGGGTTGCCAACCGGCCTTGAATGCCTGGTTCATCGGGCCGATGCCCAGGTGCCGCAGGGCGTCCAGGATCGCGCCCTCGTCCGGGACCACGTCCCGCTGCTCCTGCTCCGATGCCGGAAGCGCCCACTGCGGTGCGGCCTGCCCACGCCGGCCGGTCTCCCACAACCCGAGGAACGCCAACCACGGGGCCAGAAACAGCGCCGGGCCCCAGACCACGGACACGATGAGCACGGCCCAGCGGATCATCTGGACGGTGAACATCACTGGGCCGATGACCAGCACCGGGTCATGCTCCGCGAGGGCCAGGACGGTGCCGAGCGCCAGCAGACCGCCCGCACCTCCGGCGGCGCCGTATACGGCGGACTTCACCAGCCGGGGCCCGGAGGTGAGCAGGTCCATACGGCGCTGGTGACGCTGCTGCCGGAACAACGCCGCGCGCTGCTCCCACTCCATCGCCACCTCATGCTGTCCCGCGGCCTCAGCCGAGCGCATCATGCGCTCGTGCCGGGCAACGGTCCGCCCGTCCCACGTGCGCTTGGCCACGATTCGGGCACCCCCGGCAACGTAGGCGGTGTGACGGACCGCGAGGCGGACACCGGTCTTGGTGCGGTCGTGGGTGATGACGTGGGCCGTCACACCCGCGGCACACCGCACACGTTCGAGGTGACGCACCCCGGCACGGGCCGCGCCCTCCTTGCCCTCCCGGGGGATGCCGGAGGGGATCACGACGCCCTCAAGCACCTCCCGCGGCGCGTCGGCGGGTATGTCGCCGGGCGTGTCCGGTTCGTTGTCGTGCTTGGTGAGGTCCGGGGCAGGCCGGGGCCGCCGGGTGTGAATGTCGATGATCTCGGTCATGCTGGGGACTCCTGCTTCCTGATTCAGGGGAGCGATGGGCCCGGACCGGCCGGTTGTCTTGGCGGATGCGCGGCCGGTCCGGGGCGAAATCACTTCTTGGCGGCCTTGTCGGCGCGCTCGCGGGCGCCGTCGATGATGCGGTCAATCCGGTTCTTCTGACGTGTCGTCAGCACGCCGCCGCGGAAGCAGGCCACCGCGGTGATACGGGCGATGTCGGCGGCTTCGCCCGCGGTCAGCGGGGGGGCGTTGGGGTGGGTGTGGACCACTTGCGCCCACCGCCCCGGATGTCGCGGTAGATGCCGTAGACGACCAGGGCGACCAGGGCGAGGGACGCCGCGGCGATGGCGAGGGCGACCGCGACGAACGCCACGGTGATCATGAGCATGGAGCCGCCGACCGCGACAGCGAGCCACTTGCCCGCGGTGCCGGACTGCTGGACCACGACCGGCGGGGGCGGGACCGGCTGCTGCGCCTGGACGCTCTGCGCGGCCTTAACCGCGGCGAGGATGAGCGCGAACTGTTCGCCCTGCCGGGCGGCTTCGACCGCGTCGGCAGAGGCTTTGCTGATGTCGGTCATGACGGTGCCTTCCGGATCAGAGGGCCGCCGCGTCCGGCTGCCGGTCGGTGTCGACCAGGTGCAGCGGCGCGGGAGCGGGAATCGGATCGAGGGTCAGACGATGCGCGTCCAGCAGCGCCCGCAACCGCGGTACGCCGATCCCGAGCGCGGCGAGTACCGCGCGCTGCGACAGCGGTGCGGACGCACCCGTGCGCAGCTCGGCCAGGTGCGCCAGCAGTTCGTCATCGGTGCGTACCGGGCGCTGCGTCCGCCCGGCCCCCTGCGCCTGCCCCGACCGCGGCCGGGACGCCGTCTTCCGCGGTGACGCGGGCGGGGCGGTGGCGGGAGCGGTCGCGGGCTGACCAGCCGAAACGGCCGCAACATCCGGGGCGGACGGGGCCGCCTCGGATGCATCCGGGACGCCGACCGGTGCGGGGTCGCTGCCGACCGCGGGCACGGCGAGGGCGTCGTACACCTGACGCATGAGCGCACCGAACGCCAGCAAAGCAGCGGTCGGCGGGACCGCGGCAACGACGTAATCCAGGGTGTGCGCACCCGTGCCCACGCCGGAGATGTTCAGCGCGATACTGCCCGCGCTGCCGGTCACGGTCAGGCCGATGGCCCACCAGTCCGTGCGCGCGGTCAGCGACGCACGCAGCAGCAGCAGTTCCCCCGCCACAATGAACAAGTCCAGCGTGGCGGGCCACGCCCACGCACGCGCCGGAGACTGCGCGAGTCCGTAGGTGGCGGCGACCGATTGCAGGTGCGCGTACGACAGCCAGAACGCCGCCATCGTCAGCGCCACGATCACCGCAGCAGCAGCAATGGTCAGGGCGCGGGGAGCGGAGGTCTTCATGCCGCACCCCCAACCGTGACCGCAGCAGCAACCAGCGGCAGCACGCCCGCAACGCAGGTGAGATCCACCGCACGCCGCAGGTGAACGAACTTGGTGACGGCGATGCGGGACAGGGCGGCGATGTGCTCGGCGCGGTCATCGCCGGTCAGATCGGCGGTGACCTGCTCGGGGGTGAGGGTGGCCCAGCGGGGGAAGCCGACCGGCCGGGCCCCGCCCAGGTTCGGGCGCACCGCCCACAGCAGCACCCCGGCAACTCCGGCCAGCAGCAGCACCGCCAGACCCCCGACCAGTCGGGCGACCAGCGGAAGGTGGCGGCCGGACCCCACGGTCCACACCCCGGCCAGCAGGGCACCGGTGAACGCCAGTAATAGCGACGCCTTCGTGTCCGTGCGGCTGAAAGCGCGCGGGTTCCCGGAATCCTGAGCGTTGGGAGGCAGGAACCTGTATGTCAGCTGATGGCTGTGGTGGTCCTGCGCGTGGGTTCGTCGTGATTTACGGGCTTTGGCTTCCCAAGCGTTCGCCGTGCCGCATCCGAGTGGCTAGCCCACAGGCCAGTGCGGGTTCGGCATACCGTCATCGCTCATGTGCGCCCGCTGCCAGATCCCGTTCCAGTTGAATGGGGTCTCCGGTACGAACCGGTGCCGCTGCCCGCACGGACATGGCACCAGCACCCACGCGCACCCATGGCACAGCTCGACCCAGCCATGCCCGGTCGAGCTCAGCACTCGCGGTCCCTCGTCCCCGCAAGCCGGGCAGCCGGGCAGATCGGCGCCGTCCAGAAGCGCGTTCTGTCGCCGGACGTACTCGGACAGTCGCAGCGACGGGTGGCGAAACGGGTCTTCGAACCATGCACGCTCCGGGCTCTCCCACCATCTCCGCAGCCACCACGGCCGAGGGTTCGGTACAGCCCGCCGCCCAGCCTGCTTCTCCGCCCGACGCTGCACGGCGTACTCCTCTGCCCGCACGAGCCACAGCACCCGCGCCTCGTGCAGTTCCTCCACCGCCCGCGCCAGCGCGTCCGGGTCCGCCTCCAGCCGTCGGGGGATCGCGGCGCTGAGCGTGAGGTGGTGGTATGTCGCCCGCAGGCCATAAGGAGCGAAAACGGTGAGGCATGTGCGCAGCGCGCTGTGCCGCCGGTGGAGGGGGAGCTGGGCGTCGTGCACGCGCGCCCGGTGGGTCAGGAAGCTGGTCATTCTGTGAGCTCTAGGTCCAGTGCCCGGGCCAAGGCGGCCGTGACGGCGGCGACGCGTGTCGGCAGGTGTTGTTCGGTCCAGGTCCCGGCGAGGCTGTGGAAGTCCCGCAAGTCCGCCTCGGCACCGGTGATGAGCGCGCGCACTTGATCCACCGGCAGTTCGATCACCGGGCTTCCGTCCTTCGCTTGGGCGTCGAGAGTCAGCCGGACGTTGTCGCCGGCACGTTCGGCCGCTGAGGACGGGTCGTGGCCGAAGTAGGAGCAGCCGGTGCCATCTAGCACCTCCTGCCAGTCCCGCCAGGTCTCCAGGCCGTTGCAGCAACCCGGCTCGACGAAGACGGTGTTGGTGACTGTGTCGGTCACCCGGAACCCGCCGGCGGCCAACAGGTCGGGCATGGTGAGCAGCCCGTGCAGGAAGGCGCCGAGCGGGTCGGTCGGGCACGGCCCGTGCTCCTCTTCCGGTTCGAAGTTGTTGCAGTCGGCGATCCGCATAACCGCCGTGCCGACTTCCGCCGGAGTCAGCTCCCCGTTCAGTACGAGGTAGCCGTACGACCCGTGCTCGCCAACTGGCCAGAGCGCGAAGTCGTCTGCGGCGAAGATCTCCAGAACGGGTCGCATCACAATCACACAGGGATGATGCCGGACCCGATGCCACACCGCCACGGGCTTTCGCTGCGGCATCGGGCTCGGCGGGTACCCGCTACCTGGGCAGTTTCGCGGTTCGCTCCGGGTAGGCGGTGCCGACGTAGCGCATGGCGGTCTGTTCGGTGATGCCGAAGAGCCGCATGAGCTTGAGTGGGTCGCCGGTGGTGAACGCTTCGTTGAGGATCCGGTCTTGGCGCAGACGGTCGAGGGTCTGTCCCTTGGGCAAGACCTTCTGCATGGTGATCCGGTGTACGGCCGGGTAGGTCGGGTCGGGGGCGGTCTTCTGGGTGACCAGCAGGTGGGGGTTGGCGCTGGTGGGCCAGCGTTGGTGCCGGTAGGTGAGCCAGTCGGCGGCCAGGGAGTGGGTGAGTTCCTCCAGGTAGAGGGTGTGTCGACGCACGCCGCGGCGCAGTTCGAGGGTTCCGCAGGCAAGGTTCAGGTCGGCTGTGAGCGCGGTGCGGATCTCTGCGGAGGGGACAGCGTGGATGGCTGCCAGGGCGATGGAGAGCCGCGCGAACGGGGTGGTGGCTTGGTCGAGCAGGCCGGCCAGCACGTCGGAGGGGACCGGTCGTGGGATGCCAGTCAGGTCGCCCACGGGCAGGTGGCGAACAAGGTCGCGGAAGACCAGCCGTTCGCGTTTGAGCGCTCGGAACAAGCTGCGCATAGCGGTAGCCCGCTGGCGGCGGACAGTCCCCTCCAGGCCGTCCAGCGTGTCCTGGATGTGGTCTGCGGTGACTTCCCGCAGCGTTGTCATGCCGGTCGTCGTCCACGCAGTGAGGACCGGCCGCAGAGTGCTCAGGTAGCGGCGAATGCCTTCCCAGCTGCGTGGCTCGTTCTCCCGGGGGCCTTGGCCGCGCAGCGCCTGCACCCATGCGGCGACCTCCTCGGCGATGGGTTGCGGCAGCGTGGCCAGCACCCTCTCGATCCAGGCCAGATCGCGGTCCTGGTGCAGTCTCGGATCGTTGACGAGTAGGCCACGAGTTCGCAGGAACTGGCAGACGGGCTTGGCCGCGAGATGCGTGTCGAGGCGGGCCAGGTCGTGGACGTCACGCTCGTGGAAGGCGTTCTCGACTCCGAGCCAGTAGCTCAGGATCGTGAGGGTGCGAATGTTCTTGTTGGAGCCTGTCCCCTCCTGGTCGCGGCGTTGCTCGGCGAAGTCGTCCACGAGCGCTGTCGCTGCCTCGGTCAGCGGCAGATCGGCAATGGGGCGACCCCGTAGTCGCGCCAGCACCGGTGACCAGTCACGGCGCATTGTGAACAGGGCCTCCTGTCCCGGGCCAATCATCGTCGCGGGCGTCACGCCCACGGGCACCGGCAAAGGCTCGCTGGCCTGTGGTGACAGGCCGGGTTCGCCTGGGACGGCGGGCAGGTCGATCACCAGCTGCGTGGCAGCATGCCTGCTCCGGTCGCCGTCACGGTAGGGGTGGCAGGCACGGCAGTGGCCGGCGCTCAGCACAAGCCCGTCCCCGCCGCAACGCGCGCATTGCCCTGGCTGCCGGTGGCGGCTCATGCGCCAGTCTCGGCACGACCCGCAGCGAAATCCCGCATGCGGACTCTCGGCCATCCAGGCATGGCAGTCGCCACAGGAGCGCGATGCGAGCCGCAGGTCAGAGACTGACTCGCTGACCAGTAGGCCCGCGCCCAGAAGAACAACGCAGACCACGTCACCGGACTTCGGCAGCTCCCGCAGCAGCCGTTCACACGTCAGCTCGGCGCCATCCGCTTCGCGCAATGCCAGCGCGAGCTGGACCATCTCAGCGACCCAGCAGCGCCAGGCCTTGCTCATGCGACGTTCGGCAGTCAGCGTCAGCAGCACAGTCTCGGCCTTATCCCAGCCGGACAACCGCCGGCCGGCGAGGGCACGGGCTGTGTCGCGGGTCAAGGTGCGTGGCAGGGCGAACAGGGGTAACTGGCCCCACACCTGCGGCTCCAGCACGACCGACTGGTTGCGCTCTATCGCACGCTGCCTGTTCAGTCTGCGCTTCCACCCGGCCCTCACCCCGCGCCCGCCGCTCCGGCTGAGCACGATTGGACTGGCCTGGCTGGCGTAGTGGCGGTGGGTGCCAACGGTGAGCTGGAGGGCACGCGGCCCAGCTCCCGGGATGCCCAGTGCCCATTCCGCATCGTCCTCGGCCCGGATGGCCTGCAGGCAGGGCTTGCACAGGCCGTCGGATCCCAGGTGCGCATCATGCTGGCACCGCGGGCAGGTTCCGCGTACCGGATGTGCTCGGGCGAACTTCTCGCAGCCGGAGCAGGAGCGTGCCGTCAGAACCGACCAGCCCAGGCACAACGAGCAGCTGCGTGCGATCCCTTTCCCCCTGGTCATGACCGTTCCTCAGCTCGGAGGCAACGAACGCGGCCCGCGTGTCGGGCGCGAGCGGGGGACCGGCCTCACCGGCCCCACCGGATCATGGTCGGTACCGACTACGGCCTGGCCGGAGTCTTCGTCCGGCCGCGTCGCGACGAGCGGTTCGGCCTGGAGAAGATCGCCGACCGTGCAGCCGAGCGCCGCGCACATCAGGTCCAGGTCGTCCAGGCGGACCGTGACCGGCTGACCGCCCCACAAGGCAGCGACCTTGCTCAGCGAGGGGTTGAACCCCACCCGCTGGAAGGCCGCCAGCACCTCACTAGTCCGCCACAGGTCGCGCTGGGCGGCGACCATCCGCAGATTCCACTTCACCGCAGGTTCCCCTTGTCCATCACCACCCGTTGGGCCGCCCGGTCGCTGGCGGCCAGGTTCGCGTGCTCCGGGTCGGCGTGCGCGGTCGACATGTACCGCAACGTCGTGGTTGCCCAGGCGTGCCCGAGGACCTTCTGCACCTCCCACAACGTCATCCCACGCTCGTAGTTGTGGGTCGCGCAGGCGTGGCGCAGCAGGTGCGGAAACAGGTCGGTGACCGGACCGGTCAGGTAAGCATCGGCTGCGGTGTGCAGAACCTTGCGGAATGCTGAGGGGCCAATCGCCGGCGCGATCGGCAGGTTCAGCGCCGCCACCGCGGTGGGCCTGCGCTCCGACGGCCACAGCGGCGCCTTCGGGTGCTCGACGTCGTCGCCGAACTCTGCGCGGACCTCCTCGATGTACCACCACAGCAGAGCCCGGCCCTCCTGGAACAGGTATGCCTCGCGCGGCCGGGGCCCCGACCCGCCCGCGCCCTTGCCCAGCACGACGAATCGGCCCCACTGGCCCGACTCCCAGTGCAGGTCCCCCATGGATACCCCGCACAACTCGTTGGCTCGGACGCCGGACAGGTAAGCGACCTTCGTCATCACGTAGTCGCGACAGGCGACCAGGTACTTACGGGCATTCGGCAGATCCTCGCGCCAGCGGCCAAAGAAGTCCCGCATCGCCGTCTGCGACGGCGGGATCCGCAACCCGAAGTCGCCGCGGTGCTGGGGCCGGTTGAATGAGTCGATCGGTGACTCGACGCCGTGCCCGAAGCGCCGCATGATCTCACCGGCGTAGCGCTGTTCGAGGAACGCGAAGTAGGCGTCGATCTTGCCGAACTTGGCACGCAGGGTCGACGGCGCCCGCTTGCCCGCCCCGGCGAAGTACCGGTCGATCTCGCGGGACGAAAGATGCCAGGGCACCGTGCCGTAGTACTCGCAGACCTCGACCACCGGCTTGATGAGCCCGTCCAGAGTCTTCGGCGCCAGACCGGCCGCGTCGCGCGCCCATTGGTACTCGGACAGAGTGTCGAGGAAGGCTCTCCTCGTCCTGCGCCGAGACTCGGGCCTGGCGCCGCCGCTGGAGCGTGACGACGTCCGCGAGGCCGGACTCGACCGAGACCACCGCCGGATCGACCGACGTCGGTGGCGGTACCGGGGTTCACGCCCGGTGGCTGGTGAAGGACGGCTACGACGTCGACCTGATCGACCCGGTTCCCCGCCACGTTGAACGGGCAAGCGCCGTCTGCACCGCCATGGAAGGCGACGCGCGGAGCCTGCCGGCCGCCGACGGAACGTATGACGTCGTGCAGTTGCTCGGCCCCCTGTACCACCTGCCCGACCCGGCCGACCGGCATACGGCGCTCGCGGAAGCCTGCCGTGTTGTACGCCCCGGAGGTCTTGTGGCCGCGGCCGCGATCAACCGCTATGCGTCGCTCTTCGAGCACGCGGCCCTTGCCCACTTGCACACTGAGCGGATGCAAGCGTCCATCACCGAAATCTTGAGAACGGGCACCTACGATGGCAAGCGCGGCTTCACCATCGCCTACTTCCACCGCGCCGAGGAACTAGCAGTGGAATTGAAGGACGCAGGGTTGAAAGGTGTCGAGGTGTTCGGCATTGAGGGCCCGGCGTGGTCGCTCCTCAAGGCGCAACAGCACGCGCTGGGCACCATGCCGAGCGAAGACTCGGTTGCGTCCGCCCTCGCAGCCGCACGACTGGCCGAGTCCTACCCTGAGCTGCATGCATCTAACTCGCATCTACTCGCGGTCGGACGGGCATCCTCATGACTTTGTTGGGGCTACAGCAGTTAGACTACTCCTTCGGGCTGCTCGGCATTGAGATATCGAAACGCCTCCCTGTTTGCGATTTTAAATGTAGTTGCATTTGCTTAAGAGTGTGATCGTTAGTTGGTGTTAAAAGTACGATATGGATCGTGCCATCAATTGACCTAGCTACTCTGTACATGTCCGGAGTGAAGTGGTAGTCGAGCATTATTCGACTGATTTCATCGCTTTCAATCTCCGCCAGATCTGCCAGGTAGTCAGGAGCACTGGGCCATCTACCTGGTCTATTGCCGCTACGGATGTATCCCGCGAGATCATTTAGTCGGCGATCCTGCTTTCGTATGAGAATTGTTAGCTCGCTGAACATGTCTTGGGCAGACCGCTGTTGCGGCTTACCTTCGGGGGTTGAATTCCTGATTTCGTGCAACGCGCCATGCAGGTCCTGCCAGCTTTTCTCAAATACTCTTTTTAGTCGAGCCTCGGAAACCTGGCCCGATTCTAGCTCTGTGTTAATATCGGACAACAGTTTCAGTACATCCTCCTGGGATGTACTGTCTGTCGCTTGAAACTGAGATAGTGGGCCCGTCAAGTCTGCCACACCTATGTCGACAAGAAACGGAAAAACAAAAGACTTATCTAGCTGTTTGGAAAGCGCCCCGGCTTCAAAGTTCAACCATTGGGAATCCTGATTCTCGGGTGTAACGCATATGATGCCGAAGTTCGCCCCCTCAAGGCTGCTGGCCACGTGCGAGAGTGCCCTGCTTCCCTTGGAGACGTCTTGAGAGGACACCCATGGATCCACTGCCTGAATGACGTCAGGGAGCCAGGATTTCAGCGTTTCCGCCACCTGTTGAGATCGCTGTCCCGACCAGCTCAAAAAGACTTTCATCTGTTCTTACCCTCGTCGACTGTTAGAGTACGTTCTCCGCAGCTCATCGTGCGCTCGTTTAAGATTCTTGTAAGAGTCCCTCACGTAATGCACAAAATCGCCCCCTGGGTGCTTCACAAGTGGGGTGCTGTCGAGGTTACCTGAAGCCCATTCTGCAACCGTCATCTCGTAAGCGGCGACGTGCGAGCAAAAGTTGAGTACGGCGTCGGGGACTGTGTCTTCAATAATGAGATCCCCGTGCTTGATTATTGCGTCCCGCATCAATTGGGCGGATGGTAGAAAAACATTGATCACCCATCTTTTCCAAAGCTCGCTGTCAATTTCCGTGAGCTGACCCAGAGGGAGTCTTGATGTGCTATCCGGAAGGTGTGTGCTCTTGAATCTATCCCAAGTCCTTTCATTCTCTTCTGAAAGAATAAACAGCGGGCCGTACAACTCGCGGAGCCGGAGTGTTGTCCATTCTAACTCGGCACTGTGTTTTGCTTTCAATGCCTCGCTTCGTATGTTCAAAACGTAAGCTAATATTGCCAGGGTTAGACTGGCGCAGGCTGCTGCAAATGCCGCAATGATATTGTCTCCTGGAAGGTTCGGGTCTTGGGGGGCTTGTGTTGGAAGTGAGTGGGCGATTAAGGCTAGCGCTCCAAGCGCGCCGTGGGCGTGTTTTTGCAGAACTGCACAGAACGAGCCAAGGGGTGCATCTCGGCGCGGTTGACTCGCCGGGCATCCACCCACGGGACCGGCGGTCACACCCAGCACCGAGTGTCTGTTCGTCGGGCCGTCTGCGGGCCGTGCGACGTCCGCCAGCATCAACCAACGACGACCCTGCGCGACCACGGCCGGGCAGGTCAGAATGGGGGAGGTCGACAGAGAGGCAGGTGAGGCAGATGAGGCACAACTTCCTGCGCAACAAGAAGCAGGAGTGGGAGGAGTACCGCTCCGAGGTCACCGCCTTCGAGCTGCGGAAGAACCTCCCGAACCTGTAGCCGAGAGGAGCTGCTCGGCCTGCGGGGTGCGGCGGTAGTAGACGCGGTGGCCGTGGCGGGTCCGGGTGAGGAGACCCGCCCGGTGCAGGCGCGTGAGGTGGTAGGAGACGGTCGACGGGTCCAGGTGGTGGAGCTCGGCCAGCTCCGTGGTGGTGAGGGGGCGGCCCAGCGACAGCAGCAGGCTGTGCCGGGTGGCCCCCAGGACGTCGGCCGCCGGGTGGCCGCCCTGGGCGGCGCGGCGGCCTGACGGAGCGCGGGGCACCGGATAGCAGAGCATCGTGTCGTGCTGGAACATCGGGTCGAGGCCCGGCGTCAGGTCCCCGGTGACGGTGGGGATCATGACGACCGCCGGGGCGTGCGGCACCGTGGTGCGGAACGGGCTGCGGACGGTCAGTGTGCCGTCGTGCCAACCGGTGTCCGGATGCAGGGAATCCAGGACCGCGCCGGTTCCCTGCCGGGCCATGAGCTGGGAACGGGCGTTGATATCGGCTTCGAGGCGGCCGAGGATCACCGGCCAGCGCGCTGCGAGTGTGTGGTTCCACAAAGCGTGAAGTTCCTGAGCCGCTTTCTGGACGAATGCGGTTTCCCCCCGGTCGAGTTGGCTCAGGACCGGCGCGGGCAGCTCGGTTCCGGGAAAGCCCTGACCGGCGAAGCCCGTGGTGAACACGGTGATTTCCTGCACCAGCCGGGTCGGCGCGAGGGTGGCTATCCGGTGGAGTTCGTCATCCAGGCTGGGCGCGAACCGCGCGGGCGCGGGGCTGATGAAATCCGGCAGCCACACCTCGCCCTGGAAGAACCCCGCCAGCAGGGGCATCTGCCGGTCGTGCAGCAGCCGCGGCAGCGCGCCGAGCCGTTCCCCGCGGCGGGACGACCTCATGGCGGTGGACAGGACACCGAACAGTTCGACCATCGGTGAGATGGCGAACCGGGTCCTGGCCAGCTCGGCCGGGCCCAGCGACAGACGCAGCATGATGCCTTCCCGGACGGATCGGGCGGACGTCCGAACCGCCAGCCAAACATTGGAACCTCATCCAATCAATGGCAATCCCGGCCAACGTCGGCGTCTACTTGGGGCTGCCCGGAGAATCGGTGCGCGTTTACGCGCGACCGTGAACGGCAATGCGTCGGCACGGCTCCGGGTGCGGAATTCGGTCAATTCCTGCGAACAAGGAGGCCCTTGAGTATGCGTATCGGAAAGCGGACGGTCACCCTCGCGGTAAGCGGCGCGCTGCTCGCCGGCACGGTCGGCTTCGTGGCCGCGTCCCCCGCCCAGGCGGTGGACTGCAACCTCCCCCCGGTGGGCGACATGTGCCTGCACATCCACAACACGGACACCAATACGTGGTACTGGCTCGGCCCGTGGAACGCCTGCGCGGTCCACAACATCGCCATCGACGAGCAGGCCACCTGGATCAACAACAACCAGGTCGGCGGGGTGCGCACCACCTTCTACTACGGCCGCGACGGCAAGAACCCCATCGGCAGCGTCGCCCAGGACTACTCGGGCCGCCCGCCCGGCTACACCGACAGCGACCTCTCCTCCGCACAGTCCGTCCGCGTCTGCTGACGCCCCCCGAGGCGGGGCCGCCCCGGAGGACGTCACCTCCGGGGTCAGGGCAGCCAGGCGGGGGCCAGGGCCGAGGGGGTGAGGAGGCGGGGGGCGCCGGTGCCGTCGGCGGGGGCGGTGTACAGGTCGGAGCCGTAGTCGCCGGGGAGGGAGTAGACGACGGTCGCGTTGTCGGACCACACGGCCTGGTCGTCGACGCTGCGGGTCTCGGCCAGCGGCCACTCGCGCGAGGTGGCCAGGTCGAGGACGTAGAGGCGCCAGGGGGCGTCGGCGGGCAGGCCGGGCACGCGTTTCTTGAAGGCGATCCGGGTGCCGTCCGGGGAGAGCGACGGGCACTCGACGTTGGTGCGCAGCGTGGTGACGGTACGGGCGGCGACGTCGCCGCGCACGAGGTAGGTGTGGCCGCCGGTGGCGAGCGTGGCGTAGAAGTGCCGGTCGTCGGCGAAGGTGACGCCCCAGAAGTTGATATCGGCGGCGCGCACGCGGCGCCCGTCGCGGGTGACGGCGTAGTCCTCGAGGGACGACTGGAGGGTCCCGGTGCGGGTGTCCAGGATCGAGGTGCGGGTGGAGAAGTCGGTGCCCGCGTACGAGTCGCCGCCGACGAAGACGGTCCAGGCGGCCATCCGCCCGCTGGGCGAGACACGGGCGCGGGTCGGGATGCCCGCGAGCGGCACACGGCGGGTGGCGCGCAGCGCCGAGTCCAGGACGACTGCGTCGTACGAGTCGTTGACCGCGCCGCGCTTGGCCTGGAGGCAGATGCCGGTGCCGCCCGCCGCGTAGAAGCGCAGGCACTTCACGCCGGACGCGACGCGGGGCCCGGTCGGCGCGGAGGCGGGCACCGAGGCCAACTCGTCGCGGTGCGGCCCCCACGCCATGGAGCGGAAGACGATACGGGGGCCGCCGGCGGCCAGCGAGACCGTACCGGCGCGGACGGCGGGGCCGCCCGCCTGCACCTGGTTCTTCCGGTCGGCCCGGTCGGCGGCCCGCCAGACCGCGACCCCCGCCACGCACGCCAGCACGGTGATGCTGGCCAGCAGCACCAGCAGCCGGTTGCGCATGCTCATACCGCCCTCGACCCGCCCGCTCATGCCGTCGCCTCCGGCGCCGTGGGAGTCCGTGACGGCCGCAGCCGGACCGACAGCGCGACGCTCGCCGTCAGTGCCAACGCGGCCCCCGTCAGGGCGGATTGGTCGCCCCACGCGGTCCACGCCGCCCCGAAGGCTATGGAGCAGAAGAAGCGCGCGGCGGCCTGCCCGGTCTGTACGAGCGCGAGCCCGCTGGAGCGCAGCGCCGCCGGTACGGAACCGGCCGCGGCCGCCATCAGCACGCCGTCCGTGGCGGCGTAGAAGGCACCGTGCAACGCCATTACGGCGTACGGCAGTACGCCCGCCCGCAGGTGGGCGAGGAGCAGCCCGTACGCCAGGAGCAGCGCGAAGTGGCCGCCGACGAAGACCCGCCAGCGGCCGACCCGGTCCGCCCAGCGGCCCAGCGGCACGGCGAGCAGCAGGAAGGCGGCGGCGGTGCCCAGCGGGAGGAGCGCGAACCACCGGTCGGGGACGCCGAGTCGGCGTTGCAGCAGCAGATAGACGAAGGAGTCGCTGACGGTGGCGAGCCCGAGCGCCACCGCGCACAGCGCCAGCCCGCGCAGCTCCCGCCGCCCGAGCAGCCCCACGGCGGCCCGTAAGGACGGCCGGTCAACGTCCTTGTCAGGCACGGGAGTTGACCGCCGTACGCCCGACGGCACGAACAGCAGCAGCACGACCACGCCGACCGCCGCCACACAGAAGCTGACGGTGAAGACCGCGTCGTATCCTTCCGCCGCCTGACGGAGGATCAGGAAGGCTGCCAGCGGCCCGAGAAGCGCCCCGGTGGTGTCCATCGCGCGGTGCACACCGAACGCCCGGCCCCGCGACTCCGGGGGCGCCGACAGCGAGATGAGCGCGTCGCGCGGCGCGGTCCGCAGACCCTTGCCGGTGCGGTCGACGGCGAGCACCGCGCCGATCAGCGGCAACGTGTGCACGGCCAGCAGCAGCGGCTTGCACAGCGCGGACAGCCCGTACCCGAAGGCGGCCACCGCCTTGTGCCGCCCGCCGCGGTCGGCGAGATGACCGCCGACCAGCCGTACCACCGCGCTGAATCCGTTGTAGACGCCGTCGAGCAGACCGAAGCCGAGCGGGGAGAGCCCGAGCCCGGTGACCAGGTACAGCGGCAGCACCGCGGTGACCATCTCCGACGACACATCGGTGATGAGGCTGACCGCGCCGAGCGCGAGCACCGTCGAGGTGACCGCGGACGACCGCCCGGGACGCGGGCCCCGGGCGGTCGTCGGCGCTGTCGTCGGGCTGTCCGCCGCGCTCGTCGGTGCGGGTGTCGCGGGCGTGCTGCCGCGGCTCTCGCTGACGTACATCGGTCAGTTGGTCCAGATGCCGGTGATGTCCGCGGCGGACGCGGCGTTGCCCGCGTGCCCCGAGGTACCCGCCAGATCCTCCAGCGTGCGCAGCAGGTTGTAGTGGTTGTAGTTGGTCGCGGACGAACTGCCCGCGGTGACCGGCTGACCGTAGAAGACGGTCGGAATCCGGTTGCCGCTCAGCGAGTTGTCCTCGTCGAAGGTCACGACCAGCACGCTGTTGTGGGTCTTCGCCCACGTTGCGTACGCGCCCAGGTTGTTCTTGATCCAGGTGTCGCCGGTCGCCACCGAGCAGTCGTGCATGTCGCTGCACAGATTCGGTACGACGAAGGACATCCGCGGCAGCGTCGAGTAGTCCGTCGGGAACTGCGCGAAGGTCTTCGCGGTCGACGTCGGGACATTGCCGAAGCCGAACCACGGGTTGTGCTTCTGCGCGTAGTTGCCGCTCTTGCAGGTCGTCGAACCCTGGCTCGGCAGCGTCTCGTTGTAACTGCCGAAGGTCTTGCCCGCGGCGATCACCTCGGAGCCGAGATTCGCGGCCGAGCTGAAGCCGATCTTCACGCAACTGTCGTCCGTCACGCCCTGCGTGGACCCGGAGAACAGCGCGTAGTAGTTCGGCTGGCTCGGGTGCGTGATCGCGTGGCTCTGCGTGAGATTCGCGCCGCCGGTGGCCAGCGAGTTGATGTACGGCGCGCTCGAACTGCCGATGACCTGGCTGTACGCGTGGTTCTCCATGACCACCACGAGGGTGTGGTCGGGGGTGGGCACAGAACCGGCCGCGTGCGCCGAGCCGCCGAGACCGGTCCACAGACCGGCGGACGCGGCGGCGAGGCCGACTGCGGACAACAGAGCGGTGCGGCTGCGGCGGGGCAGAGTCCAGCCGTGCACGGCGTACCTCCGGTAGTGGGGGGAAGGACGAGGAACCGCTGTACATGACAAATTTTAGGAGCCGTGCCGCGTCAGGGCGAGCGGGCGCCGGGTGAAATGAAGGCGAACACCGAGGTACGGCCTGCCGCCGGCTCCCACAACTCTCCTGCCGGGGACACCGCGCCCCCAGCCCCCACCGGGCACCCCCGCCGCCACGCGCCACGTCCCGCGTGTGCCGGGCCCCACGGCCGAGTCCGTGATCTCCGCCCGCGCCGTGCGGGGCCTCCGGCCGGGAGGGGGGTGGTGTGGTCGGTGAGTCGGCGCTGCGCGCGCGCCGCGTGGTGCGGGTCGTGCGGTTGCGCCTGCGGCGCGGGGGCCTCCGGCCGGGAGGTGGGGTGTCGCGGTCGGCGGGGCGGCGCTGCGCGCGCCGTGCGTGCGGGTCGTGCGATTCCGTCCGCACGGCGGGGGCCTTGGGTCGGAGGCCGGGGTGGTGCGGTTGCTGGGGCGGCGCTACGCGATCCGTGCGGTTCCGCCCGCGCCGCGGGGAGCCTCCGGCCGTGCGGGCGGGGTGTCGCGGTCGGTGGGGCGGTGCTGCGCGCGCGCAGCGCGGTGCGAGCTATGCGGTTGCGCCCTCACCGTGCGGGTCGTGCGGTTGCGCCCGCGCCGTGCGGGCCTCCTGCCTTGGCCGCTTGCGGCAGCTCGGACGACTTGGTCGCGTCCACGCCCGTGCGGGCCTCTTGTGCGCTGGGGCGGGGCGGTGGATGGGGTCGTGTGCGGGGCGCGGGATCGGGGTCGGGTGGGCTGGTGGCCGCACTCCGGCTACCGAGCCCCCCGCAGGGGGTTACGCTCAAACCGAAGCCTTGATCGATCCGGGCTTGCGCGGGACCGTTCCGGGGTACGGGACACGCGCCACCGCGAAGCCAAACCAAGCCAAACCAAACCAAGCCAGTCGAGCGTCACCCCGCCACACCACATGACCCGCCGGGAGGGCCGATGCAGGGACGCCGGAGCAGTACGTTCACGCGGCTGCTGCGGCACGGCTTCACGGACCCGGCGGCGGCCGAGCGGCTGCTGGAGCTGCCCGAGCTGTCGACGGTCAGGACGGACCCGGTGCTGCTGGAGGCGCTGGGCGCGACGGCCGACCCCGACCAGGCGCTGATCAGCCTGGTACGCCTCACGGAGGCGCTGGACCCGGCGGAGCGGCGCACGCTGCTGGACACCGTCATGACGGCGAAGCCGCTGCGCGACCGCCTGCTGGGCATCCTCGGCGCCTCCGAGGCCCTCGGCGACCACCTCGCCCGGCACCCCGCCCACTGGCACGCGCTGGTGATGTACGAGTCCGCCGACCTGCACCCGGGCGTCGCCGACTTCGTCCGGGCCCTCTCGGGCGCCGACACCCCCGACGCGCTGCGCGTCGCCTACCGCCGCTGCCTGCTCGGCATCGCCGCCCGCGACGTGTGCGGCACCAGCGACCTGGTGCGTACCGCCGCGGAACTGGCCGACCTCGCCACCGCCACCCTGCGCGCCGCGCTGGCGATAGCCGCAGCCGAGAGCCCGCAGGACGCCGCCGTCTGCCGGCTGTCCGTCATCGGCATGGGCAAGTGCGGCGGCCACGAGCTGAACTACGTCTCCGACGTCGACGTCGTCTACGTGGCGGAACCGGCCGAGGAGACGGCGGGCCAGGAGGACGCGGAGGGCACCGCCGTACGCGCCGCCACCCGGCTGGCCGCCCGGATGATGCGGATCTGCTCCGACACCACCGCCGAGGGCACGATCTGGCCGGTCGACGCCAATCTGCGGCCCGAGGGCAAGAACGGGCCGCTGGTCCGTACGCTCTCCAGCCACCTCGCCTACTACCGGCGGTGGGCGAAGACCTGGGAGTTCCAGGCGCTGCTCAAGGCCAGGCCGGTCGCCGGGGACGAGGCGCTCGGCGAGGAGTACCTGGCCGCGATCCGCCCGCTGGTCTGGCAGGCCGCCGAGCGCGAGAACTTCGTCACCGACGTGCAGCAGATGCGCCGCCGCGTCGTGGAGAACATCCCCGCCGCCCAGATCGACCGCGAGCTGAAGCTCGGCCCCGGCGGCCTGCGCGACGTCGAATTCGCCGTGCAGCTCCTCCAGCTCGTGCACGGCCGCACCGATCCGTCGCTGCGCAGCGGCACCACGCTGACCGCGCTCGCCGACCTCGCCGCGGGCGGCTACGTCGGCCGCACCGACGCCGCCGCGCTCGACGACGCCTACCGCTTCCTGCGGCTGATGGAACACCGCATCCAGCTCCAGAAGATGCGCCGCACCCACCTCGTCCCCGACGACCAGGCGGGACTGCGCCGCCTCGGCCGCGGCCTGGGCTTCCGCGCCGACCCGGTCGCCGAGCTGAACCGGGAGTGGAAGCGGCACGCCATGGAGGTACGGCGGCTGCACGAGAAGCTGTTCTACCGGCCGCTGCTGGACGCGGTCGCCCAGCTCGGCGGCGAGGAGACCCGGCTCAGCACCGACGCGGCCCGCCAGCGCCTCCAGGCGCTCGGATACGCCGACCCGGCCGCCGCCGTCCGCCACCTGGAGGCGCTGGCCAGCGGCGTGAGCCGCAAGGCCGCCATCCAGCGCACGCTGCTTCCGGTGCTGCTCGGCTGGTTCGCGGACTCCGCCGACCCCGACGCCGGGCTGCTCGGCTTCCGCAAGGTCTCCGACGCGCTCGGCAAGACCCCCTGGTACCTGCGGCTGCTGCGCGACGAGGGCGCGGCGGCGCAGCGGCTGGCCCGCGTGCTCTCCTCCGGGCGGCTCGCCCCCGACCTGCTGATGCGCGCCCCCGAGGCGGTCGCGCTGCTCGGCGCCGCCGACGGTCTCGTGCCGCGCGACCACGCCGCCCTGGAGCAGGAGGTGCTGGCCGCCGTCGGCCGCGCCGACACCCCCGAGCAGGCCATCGCCTCGGTACGGGGAGTACGCCGCCGCGAGCTGTTCCGTACCGCCGCCGCCGACCTCATCGACACCTACGGCGACGACGAGGAGGCCCAGGAGGAGACGCCCGACGAGCCGCCGGACCCCGCCGCGCTGGTCGACCGCGTCGGCACCGCCATCTACGGGCTCACCGCCGCGACGCTCGCGGGCGCGCTGCGCGCCGCCGTCAACCACGTCACTGGCAACGACGCGCACCCGCTGCCCACCCGTTTCGCCGTCATCGGCATGGGCCGCTTCGGCGGCCGGGAGCTGGCCTACGGCTCGGACGCCGACGTGCTCTTCGTCCACGAACCGCTCGACGGCGCGGACGAGGGCGAGGCCACCCGCGCCGCGCTCGCCGTCGCCGACGAGCTGCGCCGCCTGCTCCAGATCCCCACCGCGGACCCGCCGCTGCTGGTCGACGCCGATCTGCGGCCCGAGGGCAAGAGCGGGCCCATGGTCCGCAGCCTCGCGTCGTACGCCGCCTACTACCGGCGCTGGGGGCTGATCTGGGAGAACCAGGCGCTGCTGCGCGCCCTGCCGGTCGCGGGCGACGCGGATCTCGGGGCGCGGTTCACCGCCCTGGTCGACCCGCTGCGGTACCCGGAGAACGGCCTCGAAGAAGAGGCGGTCCGCGAGATACGGCGCCTGAAGGCCCGGATGGAGACCGAGCGGCTGCCGCGCGGCGCCGACCCCACGACGCACGCCAAGCTCGGGCGCGGCGGGCTGTCCGACGTCGAGTGGACGATTCAGCTCGTGCAGCTCCAGCACGCGGGGCGGCTGCCCGCCCTGCGCACCACCGGCACCCGCCCGGCCCTCGCCGCGGCCCGCGAGGCCGGGCTCATCGACCCCGAGGACGCCGCCGTCCTCGACGACGCCTGGGTTCTCGCCACCCGCGTCCGCAACGCCGTCATGCTCGTCCGCGGCCGCCCCGGCGACACCTTCCCCAGCGACGGCCGCGAACTCGCCGCCGTCGGCCGCTACCTGGGCTACCCGCCCGGCCACGTCGGCGACATGCTGGAGGACTACCGCCGCCGCACCCGCCGCGCCCGCGCCGTCGTCGAACGCCTCTTCTACGCCTACGAGTAGCCCGCCTCGGACCGCCTCGGGTCGGCTCGGGTCGGGCGGGCTCGGGTCGTGCGTGGGTCGGGGGCCGGGGGCTGCGGGAGAGGGGTTCGAAATCGGTATATTTACGGCGCTTCTGGTACTCCCTATCCGGTGACCTCTCCTGCGCCACAAATATCCGGCAGCATTTCGCACCCCTCCCCCTCCGCCCCCAACCCCCTCCACCCCCGGATGTGGGGAAGGGGGGCGGAACGGCGGGGCGCCCTCACGGTCTTGGACACCCGTCCACCCGCGGACCGTGTGAGGGTGCCACCCGCCCAGCCCCCGGGCGGAGGACGCTCGGGGCGCCCTCACGGTCCTTGCCACCCACCCCGGCCACCCCCACCGGACCGTCGGACGCCGACGTACCGGGAGGGGACGGGCCGGGGTGCCCCCGCAGAAATGCGGTGACAAGAAGGGCACTGGATACCCACGACCAGGTAGCCGCATTTCGAGGAGGTACCCCGGACCGGCACCGACCCAGGCACAAGCGGCACCCGCAGACGACAAAGCACCCGCACGGGTGGGCGGGCGGGCAAGAACACCCCACTTAGTCGGAAAGCGTCTCCGCCCACGTACGAGACCAGTGATCCAACGGCGCGATGGCCTCGGCCAGCCCCGCCCCGAGAGGCGTAAGCCCGTAACGCCCCTGATCCCCCTGCGCGAGCAGCCCGGCCGCGGCCAACTCCCGCAACCGCTGATAAAGAACGCTGGGCGACATCGCGTCGCACCGTTCACGCAGGTCACGCGCGCCGACCGGCCCGTCCCGCAGCTCCCAGAGAATGCGCAGCGCCCAGCGCCGCCCCAGCAGATCGAGCGCGGCCATCAGGGGCCGCCCGGTGCGCGAGCCACGGACCTCGCCGCCCGGCCGGGGGCCACCGGTGCCACCCTCCATCCGACCCTCCTTGACGCTTCTGATTCCGAAATCATACGGTGGTGCCAGGCGTTACGGAATGCGAAACGTACACGAGCCGGAGGAGCAGGGATGGGCGAGCCGACCGCTTTCTACGAGCCCGACCCGGACGGGTCCTTCGTGGCGACGGACGCCACCCAGGGCCCCTGGTCGCCCGACCTCCAGCACGGCGGCCCGCCCAGCGCGCTGCTGGTCCGCGAGTTCGAGGCCCTGATCGCGGCGACGGCACGGGACGGCGACTCCGACAGCGACTCCGAGGGCCACCCCGACGGCCACCTCGCGAAAATCGCCATGGACTTCCACGGCCCCGTCCCCGTCGGCCCGGTCCGCGTCCGCGCCTCCGTCCTCAAGCCCGGCAGGCGCGCCCAGCTCCTCGCGGGCGAGCTGAGCGTCGAGGGCCGGGTCGTCCTGTCGGCCCGCGCCTGGTGGCGCCGCCGCTCACCCGGCCTCGTACCGGACGTCCCCGTCCAGGCCGCGCCGCTGCCGGACCCCGACGACGTCGTCCCGGCCGACCCGCTCCCCGGCCACTTGGACCATGGCTGGATCGCGTCCATGGACTACCGCTACCTCGCCGGATTCGTCACGACGCCGGGACCGGCCACGGTGTGGGTGCGCCCGAAGTTCCCGCTCGTCGCGGGCGAGACGACCTCCGGCACCCAGCGGGCCGTCCTCGTCTCGGACGGCGCCAGCGGCTTCAGCGCCGCGCTGGACTTCCGCACCCACCTGTTCAGCAACCTCGACCTCGTGCTGAGCTTCCTGCGTCCGCCGGTCGGCCCCTGGGTGGCACTGGACGCCGTGTCAGCCCTGGACGGGGCGGGCGGGGGTACGACCAGCACCCGCCTCGCCGACACCGCCGGTTACCACGGCTTCGCGCTCCAGACGCTGTACGTGGCGCCGCATCACGCCGTCTGAGGGTCAGACGCTCGGGCCGACACCGCGTCCACCGGCTGGCGCGGCATCCGGTACAGCCAGCGCCCGTAGACCAGGTACGAGATCCCGTAACCGACCGCCAGGCACACCACACCGCCGACCGCGTCCAGCCAGAAGTGGTTGCCGGTGGAGATGATGACCGTGAGGGTGAACACCGGGTACAGCGCGCCCAGCGCCTTCGCCCAGGTGTGCTTGGCCAGTATCGCGATGGTGATCCCGCACCACAGGGACCAGCCGATGTGCATCGACGGCATGGCCGCGTACTGGTTCGACACATGCGCCAGATTGCCCGAGGACAGCGAGCCCCAGGTGTGGTGCACCTCGACGGTGTCGATGAAGCCGCCGCCCGTCATCAGCCGGGGCGGCGCCAGCGGGTAGAAGTAGAAGCCGACCAGGGCCATGGCGGTGGTCACGAAGAGCACCAGACGGGCCGGGCCGTACCGCCCCGGATGGCGGCGGTAGAGCCACACCAGCACACCGATGGTGATGATGAAGTGCAGCGTGGCGTAGTAGTAGTTCATGATGACGATCAGCCAGGTCGCCGAATTCACGGCGTGGTTGACGGACCGTTCGATCGCCAGACCGAGGTGGTTCTCGAAGGACCACACCGACGCGGCGTGTCGCAGGGCGACGGCCTTCTGCTCCGGAACCGCGTTCCTGATCAGCGAGTACACCCAGTAACTGACGCCGATCAGCAGGATCTCGAACCAGAGCCGGGGTCTGCGGGGTGTGCGGATGCGCCTGATGAGGGTGTGGCGCGGCTCCGTGCGGGCCACGCCGGTCGCTCCATCCGGGGGAGTGGAACCGGTGGAGCGCGGCGAGGCGGTCGTACGGCCGCCCATAGTCTTCGCAGTCGGTTCCCCCATGGGACACCAGTCTGCCAGATTCGCCCCGTATCGCAGGTCAGCCTTCGGTCGAATCCTGCGTGCCGCCCGTCCCCCTTGAGGAGGGTTTCTGTGCGGGCACGGGCGTGTTCCGCGCGGCCGGCGCGGCGGCTGTTGAACCTCGAACGACCAGCTCGGGCAGGAAGACGAATTCGCTGTGCGGCGCCGGCGTGCCCCCGATCTCCTCCAGCAGCGCGTTCACCGCGGCCTGGCTCATCGCCGCGACCGGCTGCCTGATGGTGGTCAGCGGCGGATCGGTGAAGGCGATCAGCGGCGAGTCGTCGTAACCGACCACCGAGACGTCCTCCGGCACCGACAGGCCCTGCTGCCTGGCCGCCCGGATCGCGCCGAGCGCCATCATGTCCGACGCGCAGACGATCGCGGTGCAGCCCGAGGCGATCAGCGCCGTGGCCGCCGCCTGACCGCCCTCCAGCGTGTACAGCGAGTGCTGGACCAGTGTCTGCGCCTCGTCCTCCGCCATGCCCAGCACGTCCGCCATGGACGCCGTGAAGCCCTCGATCTTGCGCTGTACGGGGACGTACCGTTTCTGCCCGACGGCCAGGCCGATCCTGCGGTGGCCGAGCGCCGCGAGATGGGTGACGGCCAGCCGGACCGCGTCCCGGTCGTCCGGCGACACGAACGGCGCGTCGACCTTCTCCGAGAAGCCGTTGATCAGCACGAACGGCACGCCCTGGCCCTGGAGCCTGGCGTAGCGCTCCATGTCGGCGGCCGAGTCGGCGTGCAGACCGGAGACGAAGATGATCCCGGCGACCCCCCGCTCGACCAGCATCTCCACCAGTTCGTCCTCGGTGGACCCGCCGGGCGTCTGGGTGGCGAGCACCGGGGTGTACCCCTGGCGGGTCAGCGCCTGTCCGATGATCTGCGCGAACGCGGGGAAGATCGGATTCAGCAGCTCGGGGGTGATCAGCCCGACCAGTCCGGCGCTGCGCTGGCGCAGCCGGACCGGCCGCTCGTACCCCAGGAGGTCGAGCGCGGCCAGTACGGATTCACGGGTGGTCGTGGAGACACCGGGTTTGCCGTTGAGTACCCGGCTGACCGTCGCTTCACTGACCCCCGCCTGGGCTGCGATGTCAGCGAGCCGCGCGGTCACAGCACCGGATGCTAGGGGACGGAACGCCACCACGTCAGATCGCCCACCAAATTGCCGTGTCTGCGGAGATAGTCAGCTCAATGCTGCCATTCTCCGTGTTCGGGACGCCCGCCGTCGAGCCGCCGCTGACATCGCTGTCACCGCTGACGTTACCGCCGCCGGAGCCGGAGCCGGAGCCGCTGCCGGAACCGGAGCCAGTGGCAGTGCCAGTGCCCGCGTGCAGGCCGCTGTCGCTGGACAGCAGCATCCGCCCGGGGCCGGGAAGCGTCACCGTCACCGGCTCGCGGGTCAGGTTGACGGCGCAGACGAAGCTCCCGGCGCCGGGCTCGTCCCCGCCGCCCCTGCGGAAGGCCAGTACGCCCTCGGGCGCGTCCAGCCACGTCACCGCGGCGCCCGCGCCCAGCGCCGGGTGCTCCCGGCGCACCGCCAGGGCCGCCCGGTACAGCTCGAGGGTCGACGCCGGGTCGCCCGTCTGCGCCTCGACGCTCAGGCCCGCCCAGCTCTTCGGCTGCGGCAGCCAGCTCGGCCCGCCCGCCGGACCGAAGCCGTACGGCGCCTCGTCGCCCGACCACGGGATCGGCACCCGGCAGCCGTCGCGGAAGCCGTCCTGCCCGGCCGCGCGGAAGAACGACGGGTCCTGCCGTACCTCGTCCGGCAGGTCCGTCACGTCCGGCAGGCCCAGCTCCTCGCCCTGGTAGAGATACGCAGAACCCGGCAGCGCCAGCATCAGCACGACCGCCGCCCGCGCCCTGCGCAGCCCCAACTCCCGGTCACCCGGCTCACGTTGCTGCGTCCCCAGCTCAGGCGGGTTGCCGAAGCGCGTCGCGTGCCGGGTCACGTCGTGGTTGGACAGCACCCACGTGGCGGGCGCGCCCACCGCGCTCATCGCGGTCAGCGACTTGTCGATGACCTTGCGCAGCTCCGGCGCGTCCCAAGGGGTGCTCAGATACTCGAAGTTGAACGCCTGGTGCAGCTCGTCCGGGCGCAGGTAGAGCGCGGCCCGCTCGATCGTCGGCGTCCACGCCTCGGCGACCGCGATCCGGTCTCCCGCGTACTCGTCCAGGATGCGGCGCCAGCCGCGGTAGATCTCGTGCACACCGTCCTGGTCGAAGTACGGCATCGCCGCCGTGCCCAGCAGCGTGAGCTGCTCCGCGTGCCCGATGTCCGGCAGGCCATCGGCCTTCACCAGGCCGTGCGCGACGTCGATCCGGAAGCCGTCGGTGCCCAGGTCCAGCCAGAAGCGCAGCACGGAGCGGAACTCGTCGTGCACCGCCGGGTGGTTCCAGTTGAAGTCGGGCTGCTCGGGCGCGAACAGGTGCAGGTACCACTCGCCGGGCGTGCCGTCCGGGTTGAGCGTACGGGTCCAGGCCGGGCCGCCGAAGATGGACTCCCAGTCGTTGGGCGGCAGTTCGCCGTCCGCGCCCTTGCCGGGCAGGAAGTGGAAGCGGTCCCGCAGCGGCGAGCCCGGTCCCTCGTGCAGCGCCCGCTTGAACCACTCGTGCTGGTCCGAGCAGTGGTTGGGCACCAGGTCCACGATGACCTTCAGGCCCAGCGCGTGCGCGGCCCTGATCAGGTCGTCGGCGTCGGTGAGGCTGCCGAACATCGGGTCGACGGCCCGGTAGTCGGCCACGTCGTACCCCGCGTCGGCCTGCGGGGAGGCGTAGAACGGCGACAGCCACACCGCGTCCACACCCAGCTCGCGCAGGTACGGCAGCCGGGCGGTGATCCCGGGCAGGTCGCCCATGCCGTCGCCGTTGCCGTCGGCGAAGCTGCGCGGATAGACCTGGTAGATGACCGCGTCGCGCCACCAGTCTCTGCGCTCCGCCCCGGCGTCGCCAGCGGCGTCGGCAGTGGCGGAGCTGGGCGCGTGGGTGAGGTGCTGGCTCATGGCTTCCTTCATTGTTCCGGGCCTTCGGCGGCGGGGGAACGACAACTGGCTTACGTACGTGGTGCGGTGCGGACGGTCGGGCCCTCGCGGGGCCCTCGCGGGCCTCAGCCCTTGGTGCCTCCGGCGGTGAGGCCGGCCACCAGGTGGCGCTGGACGAGCAGGAAGACGATGCCCGCGGGGATCGCGATTACGACCGAGGCGGCGGTCATGCTGCCCCAGTCGGCGCGCTGGTCGGAGGCGAAGGTGCGGATGCCCGCCGCCAGCGTGGAGTGCTTGTTGCTCATGAACTGGCTGGAGTAGGCGACTTCGCCCCACGCGGTGAGGAAGCTGTAGAAGGCGGTGACCGCGAGGCCCGGCCGGGCCAGCGGCACGATCAGCCGCCAGAAGGTGCCGAACGGGGTCAGGCCGTCCACCCGGCCCGCCTCGTCGATGTCGCGCGGGATCGTGTCGAAGTACCCCTTGAGCATCCAGGCGCAGAAGGGCACCGAGATCGTGCAGTAGACCAGCACCAGGCCGAGGTAGGTGTCGATCAGGTCGAGCTGCGCCATCAGGTTGTACAGCGGCACGATCAGCACGGCCACCGGGAACATCTGCGTGATCAGGAAGGTCCACATCAGCGACTTGTGCCCGGGGAACTTCATCCGGGAGATCGCGTATCCGGCGCTGGAGGCGATCAGCACGCCGAGCACCGTGGTGGCCGCGGCCACGATCACCGAGTTGAGGAACCACTTGGGGAAGTTGGTGTGGAAGAGCACGAACCGGTAGTTGCCCAGGCTCAGATGGCGCATGACCTCGCCGGGCTGCTGCCACGAGGTGCTGGGGCCCAGCGAGATGAAGACGATCCACAGCACGGGGAAGACCGCGACGGCGCTCGCCAGCAGCAAGGTGGCGTGCAGCGCGAGCGAGGCGCCGCGGCTGCGGGTGCCGCGCGGGCGGTACTTGCGGCGCGCGGCGGACCCGGGGGCCGCGCCGGTACGGGCGGCGGGGGCGGTGGCGGCCGGGCCGCTGTGGGTGGTGGCACTCATGGTGATCCGGCTCCTATGCCTGCTCGGACTTCAACTGGCGGCGGTAGAAGGTGGAGAAGGCCACAAGGATGAGGAGGATGACGATGCCGTAGGCCGCGGCGCCCGAATAGTCGGACACTCCGGTGAACGCCTTCTCGTAGGCGTACGTCACCAGGATGTCGGTGTCCCCTGTGGTGTTGTTGCCGAGCAGCAGGAAGATGATCGGGAACATGTTGAACGTCCACACGGTGCTCAGCAGGATCACCGTGCTGGTGACCGGCCGCAGGCCCGGCAGCGTCACGTTGAGGAACCGCTGCAACGGCGTCGCGCCGTCCATCTCGGCCGCCTCGTACAGCTCGCTGGGTATGGACTGGAGGCCGCCCAGGGTCGCCACCATCATGAACGGCACGCCGCACCAGACGTTGACGATGATGACCGCGATCTTCTGCGCGAAGGGGGTGCCCAGCCAGTCCTGGGCGGGCATTCCCATGTGCGTGATGATGTCGTTGAAGACGCCGTACTGCGAGTTGAACATCAGCCGCCAGGCGAAGACGCCGATGAAGGCGGGGACCGCCCACGGCAGGATCAGCGCGAGCCGGTAGAAGAGGCGGAAGCGCACCGGGCGGTTGAGCAGCATCGCCATGCCGAGGCCGATGGCGTACGTGATCGCGACGCAGGACACGGTCCAGATGACCGTCCACTGGAGCCGCGGGTAGAAGTCGCCGTCCTTGCCGGAGATGATCTGCCAGTAGTTGTGCAGGCCCACGAAGTCGTACGTGGCGCCGATGTGGACCGGGCCGATGTCCTTGGCGACGTTCATCTCGGTCGCGTTGGTGAGCGACAGGTAGATGCCGTACACCAGCGGGTAGAGGACGAGCACGCCGATGACGATGAGCACCGGGGCGACCATCACCCAGGCGTACCAGTACTTGTCCCAGGACCGCCGCAGCGACGTCCTGAGGCCCGGCCGGGGGGCCTTGCCCCGGGCGGGGGTGTCCATGGTGGCGGTGGTCATCGCTCCTCGGCTCTGTCGGGTCTTGTGGCTGTTCAGGAGTGGACCGGACCGGCCGGCCGGGCGCGTGGGCCCCGCCTGTTCAGGTGGCGGGGCCCCGGCCGGCCGGCCCGGAGAAAAGGGGGCTACTGGACGGTGAATCCGGGCAGCAGCTTGCCGAACTCCTTCGCCGCCGTGTCGAGCCCGTCCTTCACGGAGGTCTCACCCTGAAGGATCTTGATGTACTGCTGCTGGAGCGGCGTGAACAGGCTGCCGACCTGGGGCAGCGCCACCCGCGGCCGGGCGGTGTCCATGATCGGCTTGAACCCGGCGATCTGCGGGTTCTTGGTGACCTCGGCGGTGTACGCGGACGTCCGCGTCGGCAGCGTGCCGTTCTTCAGCGCGATCTGCTGCTGGCTGCTGGAGGAGGTCATGAACTGCGTGAACAGGTACGACGCGTCCAGGTTCTTCGAGCCCTGGTAGACCGCCAGGTCGTGACCGCCGGTCGGCGCCAGCGCCTTGCCGGTCGAACCGGCCGGGACCGGCGCGTACCCCAGGTTGCTCTCCTTGCCCTGGAAGGCGCTGCCCGCCAGGTCGTCGCTGACCGACCAGGGGCCCTGGATCAGCATCGCGACCTTGCCGGTCTTGAAGGACGTCTGCATGTTGTCGTACGCGCTCGCGAAGTCGACCTTCAGCGAGGAGGTGTCGTAGACCTCCTTGGCCTTGGTCACCGCCTTGACCGCCTCGGGCGAGTTGATCGTGATCTTCTTGCCCGCCGGGTCCGCCAGGTCGGCGCCCTCGCCGAACAGCAGCGGGAACAGGAAGTACGAGTCCGGGTTCACGTACGTGCCCGCGACCCCCGGCACCTTCTCCTTGATCGTCTTGGAGTCCGCGATCAGCTCGTCCCACGTCTTCGGCGGCGCCGCGATCCCCGCCTTCGCGAAGATGTCCTTGTTGTAGAGCAGCCCCAGCGTGTCCGTCACCGACGGCACCCCGTAGGTCTTCCCGTCGTACTTCGTCGTGTTCAGCGGCCCCGCCAGGAAGTCGTCGGCGTCCGTCAGCGCGGCCGTGCCGTCCAGCGGCGCGATGTAGTGCAGCGACGCGTACTCCGGGATCAGGCCGACGTCCGCCCTGATCACGTCCGGCGCGCCCTTGCCGCTCTGCGCCGCCGCCTTGAACTTCTGCTCCACCGTGGTGAAGTCCACGTTCTGGTAGTTCACCTTGATCTTCGGGTACTTCGCCTCGAAGTCCGCGATCAGCGCCTTGTACGTCGGAGCCTCGTTCTTCGCGTCCGAGGTGTCCCAGTACGTGATCGACCCGGTCACCGCCGCCGGGTCCTTCGCCGCCGACGCCTTGTCATCCTTGCTGTCACTGCTACCGCCACAGGCGGTCACCCCGAGAACGATGGCCGCGGCCATCGCCACGGCGGATATGCCGCGTCGCATACCTGACTCCTTGAAGAGGGAAGTGCCCGTTCGCCCAGATCCGACTGGCTCCACTGCTCGGGCTGGGCAGGAACGTAACAGCGATGCAATCCCTTGCGAAAGTCCTTGCAAGCAACTTTCTGCAAGAACCCTTCCGATGTGACGAACGCGTTACCACCGTGCGACACCCGCTCGGGGAGGCGGAACGCGGTGCGGACCGCGGACGGCCGGGGGGTGCCGGACGGCGGGAAGACCTGTACGGAAGGGGAGTTGAGGAGCGTTACCCGGCGTATCGCATGCTGGAATCCCTTACAAGGTCTTGCTGTAAGCCTCCCCGCGGGGATACGGTCCCGGTCAAGTTCGTTCCGGCGCCGATGCCGGAGCTGCACCGGGTTTTCATGCGCGTGGGGCCCCGGCGCGAGGCTGTCCCCTTTCCGCCGTCAGGCGGAGTAGTCGCAAGGAGAACCGCCCGTGGCCCTGCCGTTCAGGCTGCCCGCGTACCGGTCGCGGACCGGTAGACGTATCAGAAGCACCGCCGTCGCCACGGCGCTCGCCGCGCTCGTGGCGCTGGTCGTACCGGCCGCGTCCGCACACGGCGTGCCCGCCCCGCCGCCACCGCCGTCGGACAAGGCGCTCGCCGGGCAGGCCGCGCGGCACGACGCCACGCGGGAGCAGTTCTACTTCGTGATGCCGGACCGCTTCGCCAACGGGGACAAGGCCAACGACAAGGGCGGTCTGACCGGCGGCAGGCTGACCACCGGGTACGACCCCACGGACAAGGGGTTCTACCAGGGCGGTGACCTCAAGGGCCTGACGCAGAAGCTGGATTACATCAAGGGCCTGGGCACCACCGCGATCTGGATGGCCCCGATCTTCAAGAACCGGCCGGTGCAGGGCACGGGCACGGACGCCAGCGCCGGGTACCACGGCTACTGGATCACGGACTTCACCCAGGTGGACCCGCACTTCGGGACCAACGACGACCTGCGCAGGCTGATCACCGCGGCGCACGCCAAGGGCATGAAGATCTTCTTCGACGTGATCACCAACCACACGGCCGACGTCATCGGCAACGCGGAGAACACGTACACCTACCTGTCCAAGGGCGCGTTCCCGTACCTCGCCGCGGACGGCACCCCCTTCGACGACAGCACCTACGCCGACGGCGGGAACGGCGCCGGGAAGGCGACGTTCCCGAAGGTCACGACCGCGTCGTTCCCGCGCACGCCCATCGTGCCCGCGGACCAGAGGAACGCGAAGGTGCCGGCCTGGCTCAACGACCCGACGATGTACCACAACCGCGGCGACTCGACCTTCGCGGGCGAGAGCGCCGACCAGGGCGACTTCAGCGGCCTGGACGACCTGTGGACCGAGCGGCCCGAGGTCGTCAGCGGCATGGAGCGGATCTACGAGAAGTGGGTCAAGGACTTCGCGATCGACGGCTTCCGCATCGACACGGTCAAGAACGTCGACCTGCCGTTCTGGACGCAGTGGGCGACCGCGCTGGACGACTACGCGGCCAGGCACGGCCGGCCGAACTTCTTCATGTTCGGCGAGACGTACTCCGCCGACCCGGCGATCACCTCGCCGTACGTCACGCAAGGCCGCCTCGACGCGACGCTCGACTTCCCCTTCCAGGACGCGGCCCGCGCCTACGCCTCGCAGGGCGCGGCGCCCGCGAAGCTCGCCGGGGTCTACGGCCAGGACTACCGCTACACGACGGACAAGGCCAACGCGTACGAGCAGGTCACCTTCCTCGGCAACCACGACATGGGCCGGATCGGCTCCTTCCTGAAGCAGGACAACCCGGCGGCGGACGACGCCGAGCTGGTGCGACGGGACCGGCTGGCCAATGAGGTGATGTTCCTCGGCCGCGGCAATCCCGTCGTCTACTACGGCGACGAGCAGGGCTTCACGGGCGCGGGCGGCGACAAGGACGCCCGGCAGACGATGTTCGCCTCCCAGGTCGCCGACTACCTCGACGACGACGAGATCGGTACGGCGCGCACGCACGCCGACGACGCGTACGACCCGACGCACCCGCTCTACCGCGCCATCGCCGCGCTGTCGAAGCTCACCAAGGACCACCCGGCGCTGCGCGACGGGGTCCAGACCGAGCGGTACGCGGAGCCCGGCACGGCGGCCGGTGTCTACGCGTACTCCCGCACGGACGCGAAGACGCGTGACGACTACCTGGTGGCGGTCAACAACGCGACGGCCGCGAAGACGGTCACGATCCCGGCTGCGGGCGCGGCGAAGGCCGCGTACCGGGCGCTGTACGGGACGACGGGGACGCTCACCACGGGCGGGGACGGTTCGCTCAAGGTGACGGTGCCCGCGCTGAGTTCGGTGGTCTACCAGGCCGCCAAGCCGCTGCCCGCGCCCACCGCGAAGCCGACGATCACGCTGGCCGCACCCGAGGCGGGCGCCACCGGCACCGTCGAGCTGACGGCCGACGTCAGCGGCGGCGGCCTCAACCGGGTCGTCTTCGCCGCCCAGACCGGCAACGCCACGTGGCAGGTGCTCGGTTCGGCCGACCACGCCCCGTACAAGGTGACGCAGACGATCGACCCGAAGACGGCGGCCGGAACGCCCGTACGCTACAAGGCCGTTGTGGTGGACGCCGCCGGACGTACGGCCGCGGCCACCGCCGCGACCAGCACCGGTACGACCCCGGTCACCCCGCCGCCCACCGCGATCAGCCACGACTACGCGGTGGTCCACTACCAGCGGACCGACGGCGACTACGCGGACTGGGGCCTGTACACCTGGGGCGACATCGCCGACGGCGAGGCCACCACGTACCCGGCGGGCCACGCCTTCACCGGCCGTGACGCGTACGGCGCCTTCGCCTATGTGAAGCTCAAGCCCGGCGCGTCCGATGTCGGCTTCATCGTCGTGAACAAGGACGGCGTCAAGGACACCGACGGCGACCGCGCGATCGACCTCACCGCGACCGGCGAGGTGTGGATCAAGCAGGGCAGCCCGGACGTGGCCACGACCGCGCCGGATGGCGCCTACCCGCCGCAGGACACCGGCAAGGCCGTCCTGCACTACCACCGCGCGGACGGCGACTACACCGGCTGGGGCCTGCACGTCTGGACCGGCGCGGCCACCCCCACCGACTGGTCCTCGCCCGTCAGGCCGGCCCGGATCGACTCCTACGGCGCGGTGTACGAGGTCCCGCTCGCCGCGGGCGCCACCTCGCTCAGCTACATCCTGCACAACGGCGACGCGAAGGACCTGCCCAGCGACCAGTCGCTCGACCTGACCGGGACCGGCCACGAGGTGTGGCTGCTCGGCGGCACGGAAAAGTATCTCCTGCCGCAACCCCAGGGATCAGGAGCTGACTTGGACCTCACCAAGTCGCAGGCCCAGTGGATCGACCGTGACACCGTCGCCTGGCAGACCTCCGCCGCGGCGGCGTCCCAGCAGCTCGTCTACGCGCCCGACGGCGGCATCACCGTCAAGGACGGCGCGCTGTCGAGCGAGGGCAAGTGGCTGCGGCTGACGAAGACCGCGACCGGTCTCACCGCCGCCCAGCTCGCCAAGTACCCGCAGCTCAAGGGGTATTCGGCCTTCACGATCGACCCGCGCGACCGGGCCCGCGCCACCGACGCGCTCAGCGGCCAGATCATCGCCACCCAACGCGCCGCCAACGGAGCCCTGTTGGCCGCGACGGGCGTCCAGACCCAGGGCGTGCTCGACGCGGTCTACGGCGCCGCCGCCGCGAAGGACACCCTCGGCCCGGTCTTCACGCACGGCACCCCGCGGCTGTCGCTGTGGGCGCCGACCGCGCACCGGGTGAGCGTGGAGATCGACGGCAGGACCGTACCGATGCGCCGGGACAAGGCCAGCGGCGTCTGGTCGGTGACCGGCAGCCGGTCGTGGACCGGGAAGACGTATCTCTACGACGTCACCGTCTGGGCGCCCAGCGTCCAAAAGCTCGTGGTCAACAAGGTCACCGACCCCTACTCGGTCGCGCTGACCACCGACTCCGAGCGCAGCCTGCTGGTCGACCTGGACGACCCGAAGCTCGCCCCCAAGGGCTGGGAGCGGCAGGCCAAACCGGCCGCGGCGCCGATCGGCCGGGCGCAGATCCAGGAGCTGCACATCCGCGACTTCTCGGTGGCCGACAGCACCGTCCCGGCCGCCGACCGCGGGAAATACGCCGCCTTCACCGACACCTCGTCCGCGGGCATGACCCACCTCAAGGCGCTCGCCGCGGCAGGCGTCAACTACGTCCACCTGCTGCCCGCCTTCGACTTCTCGACGGTGCCCGAACGCGAGCGGGACCAGGCGAAGCCCGCCTGCGACCTGGCCTCGTACGCGCCCGACAGCGAGCGGCAGCAGGCGTGCGTGACCGCGGCGGCGGCGAAGGACGCCTACAACTGGGGTTACGACCCGTACCACTTCACCGTGCCCGAGGGCTCCTACGCCAAGAACCCCGACGGGCCGCAGCGCACCACGGAATTCCGGCAGATGGTGCAGGGCCTCAACAACGCGGGCCTGCGCGTGGTCATGGACGTCGTCTACAACCACACCTCGGCGGCGGGCCAGGCCGACACCTCCGTCCTCGACAAGATCGTGCCCGGCTACTACCAGCGGCTGATGCCGGACGGCTCGGTCGCCACCTCCACCTGCTGCGCCAACACCGCGCCCGAGAACACCATGATGGGCAAGCTCGTCGTGGACTCGATCGTCACGTGGGCCAAGGAGTACAAGGTCGACGGCTTCCGCTTCGACCTGATGGGCCACCACCCCAAGGCGAACATCCTCGCCGTCCGCAAGGCCCTGGACGCGCTGACGCCCGGTCACGACGGCGTGGACGGGAAGAAGATCATCCTCTACGGGGAGGGCTGGAACTTCGGCGAGGTCGCCGACGACGCCCGCTTCGTCCAGGCCACCCAGGCCAACATGGCGGGCACCGGCATCGCGACCTTCTCCGACCGGGCGCGCGACGCCGTACGCGGCGGCAGTCCGTTCGACGAGGACCCCGGCGTGCAGGGCTTCGCCTCCGGCCTCTATACCGACCCCAACTCCTCGGTGAACAACGGCACGCCAGCCGAGCAGAAGGCCCGGCTGCTGCACTACCAGGACCTCATCAAGGTCGGACTCACCGGCAACCTCAAGGAGTTCGGCTTCACCGATTCGGCGGGCAAGCGGGTCACCGGAGCCGAGATCGACTACAACGGCGCACCCGCCGGATACGCCGACGCGCCGGGCGACGCCCTCGCCTATGTCGACGCCCACGACAACGAATCCCTCTACGACGCCCTCGCCTTCAAGCTCCCCGTCGGCACCTCGGCCGCCGACCGCGCCCGTATGCAGGTCGTCGCCGAGGCGACCGCCGCGCTCTCCCAGGGGCCCGCGCTCTACCAGGCGGGCTCGGACCTGCTGCGCTCCAAGTCCCTCGACCGCAACTCCTTCGACTCCGGGGACTGGTTCAACGCGATCCACTGGCAGTGCGCCGACGGCACCGGCTTCGGCCGGGGACTTCCCCCCGCGGCCGACAACCAGGCCAAGTGGCCGTACGCCAAACCGCTGTTGACGCAGCCCCAGCTCAGCCCTGGCTGCGCGCAGATCACCGCGGCCTCCGCCGCGTACCAGGATCTGCTGCGGATCCGCACCGCCGAGCCCGCCTTCCGGCTCGGCACCGCGGCCCAGGTCCAACAGCAGGTCTCCTTCCCGCTGTCGGGCCCCGACGAGACGCCCGGCGTCATCACCATGAAGGCCGGCGACCTGGTGATCGTCTTCAACGCGACGCCGACGACGCAGAAGCAGCGGGTGGAGGCGGCGCGCGGAACCTCGTACGCCCTGCACCCGGTGCAGGCGGCCGGGACCGACCCGGTCGTCAGGACCTCGACGTACGCGGCGGGGACCGGGACCTTCACCGTGCCGGGCCGGACGGTGGCGGTGTTCAGGACCGGTCGCTGAGGACCGTCGGGCGCCCGTGAGGGGAGCCCGCGATCCGGCCGTTTCCGCACTGAATCGCGGACGGCGGGAACCGCGGGCTCCCCTTGGCGCGTCAAGTTTTACGGCCGGGTCGTACGCCGGAGGGAACCAATGTTGCCCTGGATGCGTCCACGCCCATATGAGCTCCCCGCACATCAGGGTCCGCCCTGCCACGCCCGAAGACCTGAGCGCGATATCGGACATCCACGCCCGCGCCCGCGCCAGCTACTACGCGGGCCACCTCCCGGCCGAGGAGTACAGCGGCCCCGCGGAGCTGGAACGACAGCGCGTGGGGACGGCCAGGGCCATCTCCTCGGACGACCGGACCGTGCTGTGCGCGGTCAGGGACGACCGGGTGGTCGGCTTCGCCGTGCTCGCCGCCCGGCACGACGAGGACACCCTCTTCCACTTCCACATCGACCCCTCCGTCTGGCGCACCGGCACCGGCACCGCCCTGCACCGCGCCTGCGTCGCCGTCTGGCAGGCCGCGGGCCTCACCACCGCCCGCCTGGAGGTCTTCGCCCCCAACGCCCGCGCCCGCGCCTTCTACACCCACCAGGGCTGGCAGGAAGACGGCCGCACTGGCGACCACGTCCGCATGCGCCTCACCGTCCCCACCCCGGCCCCCACCCCCCAACCGGCCCACGAATAGCTCCGGCGGCCCCGGGCGTTACGAGGCGGGGAGGGGGGTCAGGGTGGCGCCGGTGGTGAGGTGGGCGGTGAGGGTGGCGCGAGTGCCGCGGGGGGCGCGAGTGGAGAGGTAGGGGCCGTCGGCGGAGGCGTGGACGCCCGCGGTGGCGGTGATCCGGGTGACGTCGCGGCTGCCCGCGGCGACGAGGTACCAGTGGGAGCGGGAGGACTGCCACATGACGCCCGCCATGACGTGCTGGCCGAAGCGGCTGCACGCGTTGCCGTCGGTCTGCCGGCCGGCGACGGTGCCGGGCGCGGCGGCGGGGGAGGACGGCGGGACGAAGGTCACGGTGGCCTGCCCCGGCCCGCGCCAGGTGTCGGCGCGGGCGCAGGTCCAGGACGCCTCGCCGCCGCCCTCGGGCAGCGGGGTACGGGCGAACTCCCAGTTGTTGACGGCCTTCACGCCCTGCCCGCGCAACTCGCCCAGATAGCAGGCGTTGTGCGCCCAACTGACCAGCGCCTGAGCCCCGGTGGCCTCACGCGGCTGCCGCGCCGGGACACCGCCGCCCGGAGGCGGGGTGTACGTGAGGTGGACCGGCGACAGGTCGCCGAGGTCGGTCAGCAGGAAGGTGTGGCTCTCCACGATCCTCGAGGACGACTTGAGCTGCACCACCGGCCAGGCACTGCCGCACGCACCCGCGGCGGCCCCCGCGCCCGGCATCCGTACCGGATCGGTCACCCCGTCCGCGTCGCGGTGCAGCGGCGCGCCGAGGACGTTGGGCCGCATCAGATCGCGGGTCTGCGCGTCCGCGATCCACGGGGCGGTCAGGAAACGGGTGTTGCCGTCCACCCGGTCGACCACGACCGCCGCCGCCGTCGTCACATCGGCGTCCTGCACCTGCGCGAAGTCCAGCGCGGCGCGCCCCGAACCGCTGCGCGGCTGCGCGTAACGGACGATCCGCAGACCGTCGTAGAAGATCACCACCGCCGCCGCGTCGACATTCCCCGCGAAGAGCAACTGCGGCGGCTGGGCAGGGGCGTTGCGCGGAGTGCCGGGCGTCGAGGAGACGTCCACGTCCGCGCCGGGGCGCGCCCACACCGCGAGCGCCCGGCCGAGCAGCGCCTTGTCGTCGGCCCGGCCGCCGCGCGCGGGCCACGCCGTGAAGTCCATCCGCGCGGTCGACGCCCACAGCGCCGCGTCCGGCCGTACGAGAGCGGCCGGATCGAGCGCGCGGGCCGCGTCCCCCGCACCGGACGCGGGAGAGCCCGGCGCCGCGTACGACGCCGTACCGCCGTCGCCGCCGCTGCCCCACACCGCCCAGCCGGAGACCAGCACGGCGGCCACCGCGACGGCCGCCCCGGTCACCAGCCCCGCGCGTCTGCGCTGCCTGCGCCGCAGCAGGTCGGTCGGCCCCACCTGGAGCGTGCAGGGATCGAACTCACCGGCCGTCAGCAGGTGTTGGCCGCCCTTGACGGCCGCCGCCGCCCGCATCGCGCCGCGCGGATCGGCCGCGCCCGCGGACCTCAGCACGGCCAGCACCTCGGCGTCGGCCAACTCCTCGACCCCGCGCAGCGCGAACGCCGCCCGCGCCTCGGGCGCCAACTCCGCCAGCGCCCGGTCCAGCGCCAACTCCTCGCTGCCGCCCGCCCGCGGATGCAGCCGCAAGCCGACGACCTGCGGCAGCGCCGTACCACCGGCGGCGGCCGTACGCACACGCTCCCGCCAGCCCCAACGGCCGCCGCCGTGCCGCCCGTAGGCCAGCGCCTCGCGCAACACCTCGTGCCGCAGCAGCGCGTACGCCTCACCGCGCGGCCTGTCCGTCGCACCCGCCGTCCCCGGCGGATACCGCCGGTCGCGCGGCAGCGACCGCTGCACCAGGCGGTGCGCGGTCAGCACTCTGCGATGCGTGCCGAGCGCGGTGGGCAGCGCCAGATACGCCAGCCGTACCAGGCGCGGGTAGTGCTCGACGAGCGCCGCCTCCGCCTCTTCCACAGCGACCGGGCCGGGCTCGTCATCGGCGGAATCGCTTTCTGCTGAGCGCGTGTTCACGCCCCGTCAAACGAGTGGATCATCCGATGGTCACGAGATACCGCTCGCGCGCGGCGGTCCCGACGCGCCGGGGCGCCCGTCACCTGACCGTGACGGGCGCCCTGTACAACGGAGTTGACGCAGGTCAGACCAGTCCGGCCTTCTCCAGCGCCGTACCGCACGTGTCCACCATGAGCCGGGTCACCACGTACGGGTCCATGTTCGCGTTCGGGCGGCGGTCCTCGATGTAGCCCTTCTGGTCCACCTCGACCTGCCACGGGATACGCACCGACGCGCCGCGGTTGGAGACGCCGTAGCTGTACTCGTTCCACGGAGCGGTCTCGTGCGCGCCGGTCAGCCGCGCCTCGACGCCGACGCCGTAGTTCTTGATGTGCTCCAGCGGCTTGTCGTCGCGGCCCAGCGACTCGGCGGCCTCGATGATCGCCTCGTAGCCCTCGCGCATCGCCTTGGTGGAGAAGTTCGTGTGCGCGCCCGCGCCGTTCCAGTCGCCCTTGGCGGGCTTCGGGTCCAGCGTCGCCGAGACGCCGAAGTCCTCCGCCGTGCGGTACAGCAGCCAGCGCGCCACCCACAGGTGGTCGGAGACCTCCAGCGGGCTCAGCGGCCCGACCTGGAACTCCCACTGCCCCGGCATGACCTCGGCGTTGATCCCCGAGATGCCCAGGCCCGCGGCCAGGCAGTTCTCCAGGTGCTTCTCGACCACCGGACGGCCGAAGATCTCGTCCGCGCCGACCCCGCAGTAGTAACCGCCCTGCGGCGCCGGGTACCCGCCCTCGGGGAACCCGAGCGGACGCGAGCCCTGGAAGAACGTGTACTCCTGCTCGATGCCGAACAGCGACTCCTGCGCCGCGAACTTCTCCGCCACCTCGCGCAGCGCGGCCCGCGTGTTGGACTCGTGCGGCGTCCCGTCGATGTTGAAGACCTCGCACATCACCAGGACGTCGTCCCCGCCGCGGATCGGGTCGGGGAACGAGGAGACCGGCTTGAGTACGCGGTCGGACGCGTGGCCCTCCGCCTGGTTGGTGCTGGAACCGTCGAAGCCCCAGATCGGGAGCTCGGCGCCGTCGGCCAGGATGCGCGTCTTGGAACGCAGCTTCGCGGTCGGCAGGGTGCCGTCTATCCAGATGTACTCAGCCTTGTAGGTCACGGGACGCCATCCTTAACGAACAGTCTTCGCGGGTGCTGGCCGAGCTGCGCTGATCGAGCCACCCGCAGCGTCGCAAAATCCCTTTTCCCGACTGTTGCCCCCGTGTTAACCCACTGTGAACGCCCCTACGTGACCAGCGGCAACGCCCCAGGAGCCCCGCCTGTCACCGCTGCGCGGTGGGCTTCGCCGCTGGGGTGCGTTTGTGCGTGGGGCTGCGCCCCAAGGTCGCTGCTACGCAAGAGGGGTTCGCCGGTGGGGTCCGGTTGCGCAGGAGGCTGCGCCCCTGCGGTACGGCTGCGCAGGTGGGTTCGCCGGTAGCCATGGAGCCGAAGGGCGCGCCGGTGTTGAAAAGGAGAACGCGCACAGTGACCGAGGAACGAGGGAACGAGCACGATCGACCGTCGACACCGGGTCTAAGCGCCCGGAGGCGGAAGGGCGGCAAAAAAAGGGGATCGGGGTGCGCATAGAAAGGACGGCTCCCCCGCAGGGTGAGGATGCGCGAGGCGGTTCGCACGACGGTGACCTCGCGCAGGACGGCACCCGCGCAGGGTGAGGATGCGCGAGGCGGTTCGCACCACGGTGAGCCCACACAGGACGGTACCCACCCACGTTCACCCGCAACGCTCAGGCGCCCGAGAGGGCACCCACGCACGGTGAACTAGTACGAGTCGGCACCCACCACGGTCAACTGACCCCGGGGGCACGCACCCCACGGCGACCTCACGCGAGACGGCACCCACCCACGGCGAACACGTGCGTGTGAGCCGTCCTGCGTGAGCCCACCGTGCGGGGAACGGCCTCGCGCATGCTCACCGTGCGTGGGAGCCCTCTTGTGTCAGCTCACCGCGATCCCCTTTTTTTGCCGCCCTCTCGCCTCCGGCGGCTTAAATCCGGTGTCGACAGTCGATCGTGCTCGCTCCCTCGTTCCTCGGTCACTGTGCGCGTTCTCCCTTTCAACACCGGCGCCGCCTTCGGCTCGCTGGCTACCGGCGAACCCACCTGCGTAAACACACCCCAGCGGCCAACCCCACTGCGCAGCCGCACCCAGCGGCGAACCCCACCGCGCAGCGGTGCCGTAAGGGCGAACCCACCTCACGCAAGCGCACCCCAGGAGCCCGGCCCCTCGCGCGAGCGCACCCCGGCGGCGGACCCCGCCGGGTAGCCGTGACCGGGCGGGACGCCGGTAGGCTCGGCGTCATGACCATGCGCTTCGGACTTCTCGGCACCGGCCCCTGGGCCCGGCTCGCCCATGGACCCGCTCTCGCCGCCCACCCGGAGGTGGAATTCGTCGGGGTCTGGGGCCGGAGGCCGGAGGCGGCGGCTGAGGTGGCGGCGCAGTTCGGTGCGCGGGCGTACGGGGACGCGGAGGCGCTGATCGCGGATGTGGACGCGGTGGCGGTCGCGCTGCCGCCGCATTTGCAGGCGCCGTTGGCGGTGGCGGCGGCCCGCGCGGGCCGTCACCTGCTGCTGGACAAGCCGGTGGCGACGACCGTGGAGGACGCGAAGGCGGTGGCCGAGGCCGTCACGGCGGCCGGAGTCGGGTCGGTGGTCTTCTTCACCCTGCGCTTCGACCCGGCGACAGCCGGGTGGATCGAGGAGCAGGCGGCGCGCGGCGAGTGGTACACCGGCCGCGCGGACTGGTACAGCGCCGTCTTCACCGGAGACGAGAACCCCTTCGCGGACTCGCCGTGGCGGCGGGAGAAGGGCGGCCTGTGGGACGTCGGCCCGCACGCGCTGTCCGTCCTGCTGCCCGTACTCGGGGACGTCACCGCCGTCACCGCGGCCAACGGCCCCGGCGACACCGTACATTTGACGCTCCGTCACGAATCCGGTGCCTCCAGCACCTCCACCCTCACGCTGACCGCGCCGCCCGCCGCCGCGGGCGTGGTCATCGAACTGCGCGGCGACCAGGGCGTCGTGACCTACCCCGACGGCGTCGCGGGTGAGGCGACGGCTTCCCTGGCCCACGCCATCACCGCGCTCACCTCCGGCACTCCGCACGCCTGCGACGCCCGCTTCGGCCTGCGCGTCACCGAGATCCTGGCGGCGGCGGAGTCGGCCCTGGACAGGTCCTAGGCCAGCGCCGACTCCGCCGCCGGACGGTCACCGCGGCCGGTAGACGGTGGCCAGGACGGAGACGGTCACGTGACCCGGCAGCGGGCCGCTCCCGGCGTCCGCGCGGCTCACGTGGCGGGCGCTCGGTGACATGCCCACCAGGTCCAGGGCGTCGGACCCGGTGAGCGGGGCGAGGTAGTCGACCCGCTCGGACCTGGCGGCCATGAAGTGGGGGTCGAGGGCGTGGTGCAGGCGTTGTTCCTTGGCGGGGTCGACGGTGACCATGGCCCGTACGCGGTGCCGCAGTTCGGCCAGGTGGCGGTCGGTCGGACGGACGACGATCAGGCGGCCCGTCGGGCGCAGGACCCGGCGGAATTCGGCCGGGTTGCGGGGCGCGAAGACGTTCAGTACGAGGTCGGCCGCGCGGTCGGCGACCGGGAAGCGGCGGGAGACGTCCCAGCTCGCCGCGGCGGCTCGTTCGTGGGCGCGGGCGGCCGAGCGCAGGGCGCGTACCGAGGCGTCGAGCCCCAGGCCGCGGGCGTCGGTGAGCCGGGCGAGCACGCCGGCCAGGTAGTAGCCCGTGCCGCAGCCGACGTCCAGGACGGTGCCCGGCCCGGCGTCGGCGGCCAGCCGGGCCACGGCGTGCCGGATGGGGAGGTAGGCGCCGGTGGCCAGGAAGCGGGCGCGGGCCTGTGCCATGGCGGCGTCGTCGGCGCTGACGGCGCGGGTGCCGGTCAGCAGGCCGACGTAGCCGTGGCGGGCGAGGTCGAAGGTGTGGCCCGCGGGGCAGCGCAACGCGCCCCGGTCCGGCCGGAGGGGGCCGCGGCAGATCGGGCAGCGCAGGACGTCGAGGATCTGTGCGAGGGCAGGCGGAAGCGGCACGGGCATGGAGAGCACTCCTGGCAACGGTGAAGGGAAGGGACCGCGCCCGCGCGCGCCCGGATTCCCGCTCCGCGGGCGGAACGAGCCAGAAGGCGGCGTTATGGGCACGCCGAGGAGGGCGACGCCGTCCGGCATCGCCCTCGAAGGCTCCCGGTCACGGGAAGCAGCGGTGCGGGGTGCTCATGAATGCCACGCCTTCAGTTTACGAGCAGCGGTGAACCCTCGTGTCCACCGAAGGCGTCAGCGGAGCCCAGGAAATTACGGCCCATTCGCCGGAGTCGGAGTCGGAGCTGGAACCCGAGCTGGAACCGGAGTCAAGCTTGGCGTTTAACGTCCAGCTTCGAACAGACGAGCCTGACGATCACGCGTCCGCGCGGCCTCGCGTTCACCCCTGCCGTGCGAGAGATGTGTCTCGACAGCGATGTCGGTCCGCTCGGGCATGATCTACTCCGATCGGACTCAGCGGTGGGGTGATGTGACGTGGGCGAGTGGCGAACCGATCCAACCTTCGCGATGTGCCGGGCTTTGACGGGCGGGGCAGACCTGTCCTCGTTCGTGGGCGGGCCGTTCGATGTACGCGCGGTGGTGGCCGCCGTACGGCCCGAGGTCAAGGACGGATTCTTGCTCGACGAAGTCCCCTGGGAGAACTTTCCGCGGGGGGATCATGTCAGGGAGGCCATTCAGCTGCTCCACACCGGCGGCTCGCCCGTTCGCGCCGGAACGGGTGTTGTGAGTGGGATGTGCGCCAACGACATGCGGGCGGCCGCCGTGCTTGCCGTGCCGTTCCTGATCCGGATCGCTGCCGATACCCACCACCCTTGCCGTGCCGACACGCTCGCCGAAGTCTCCTCTCCAGCTCGCGCCCGCTACTTCGGCGTCGCCACCCGCGGCGAACTGCTGCTCCACCGCGCCGATCCCCAGAACGACCGCCTCTACGACGACTACGGCGTCGAGGTGACCGGCTACCCGGCGGGCTGGTCGGTTGCCGCCGCTCGGGCCGCGATCACCGCCGACGCCACCCTCCTGAAGCCTCTTCTGCACGACCCCGACCCTGCGATCCGGATCCGCGCCGCCTACGCACTGGCCGCCGCCACCGACCTGGATCACGCGGTCCGTGCAGCCTTCCGCGACCGGCTCGACGCCGAGCAGGACCCGATCGTCCACGCCGCCCTGGTCTTCGCCACAGCCGAAGCCACCCGCACCCAACCCCATCCGCCGACCACCGTGTGGATGCGCGAGCGCTGGGGGGACCGAACGCAAGCGTCCGAGGCCCGGCTGGCCGCCGCGATCGGCTGGCTCTGCCTCACCGACGAACCCGCCCCCGACGACCTGCGCTCAGCCGTCGACCAACTCGCCACCAATGAGCGCGCCCGCGCCATGGACGACCTGCCTTGGATGGCTGCCGCCAGCGGATCGAACGAGACGGGACTGCGGCGCTGCGTCCGAGAGATGCTTCACCCCGAACACCCTGATCAGCTGGAGCACGACGACCCATGGGCCCCGCAATCCTGACGCCGGAAGCAGACCCCCGCCTGCGTTCGGCTTCGACAGGCGGACCAGATGATCACTCCTCCGGGTGTCTCAGGGGACGGCGATACGGCCTCTACGTGATCCTGAACTCGACCAAGAGGAACAGGACTTGACGCGAAGGCTGTGCTGGTGGGTGTGGTGCAAGAGGGCGGGCGGTGCGATCAGTTCGCGGAGCTGTCCCGCTTCCGGGGGGGGCTTCTACGACTGCCTGACCGGGCGGCGCGACGCGCTGTTCGAGCTCGCCGACGCGGTGCTGTGCACCTGCGGGCCGGTGAGGACGCTGGTGGACCTGGCGCTCGCGCCCGAGCACCGGCGCGGACACGGCGCCCTGTACGGCGCGCTGAACCGGGGCTGCCTGGACGTCGGCCGGCTGCGGACCGCGCTGGCCGGCCTGCCGCGGCCGCCGCCGCCGACGGCCGCCTGGTGCTCGCTGTGGACGTCTCACCGTGGCTGCGGCCGGACGCCGCCACCTGCCCGGACCGGTCGTTCTGCCACACCTACGGCCGCGGCGACGCCAAGCACCAGATGATCCCCGGCTGGCCCTACTCGTTCGTCGTCGCGCTGGAGACCGGCCGCACCTCGTGGACGGCCGTCCTGGACGCGGTGCGACTGGAGCCCGGCGCCGATCTGGCCGGGGGCCGCCCGCCCAAGCACGGCGGGGAGTTCGTATTCGGCGACCCCGCCACCTGGGGCGACGAGCAGGCGGTCACCACCACCGAAACCCGCCGCTACGGCACCGCCGTCGCCCAGGCGTGGGACCGGCTCCACCCCCGGCTGACCCGCCGCGCGGCCTGGCTGGAGCACGACGGGCCGCTGCCAGTCATCGAGGGCATGGTGATCCGCCTGGCCGTCGAGAAGCTGCCCAGCCGTGGGGTGAACCGGCCAGTCCGGCTGTGGTGGTCGCGCACCGGTGCGAGCCCGGCCGACGTGGACCGCTGCTGGCAGTCGTTCCTACGCAGGTTCGACCTGGAGCACACGTTCCGCCTGCTCAAGCAGACTCTCGGCTGGACCCGGCCCCGCCTCCGCGACTCGACGGCGGCTGATCGTTGGACCTGGCTCGTCGTCGCCGTGCACACCCAGCTCCGCCTCGCCCGGCCGCTGGTCGCCGACCTTCGACGGCCCTGGGAGCGGCCGGCGGAACCGAACAAACTCACCCCCGCCCGCGTCCGCCGAGGGTTCAGGAACCTCCACGCGAAGGCACCCTCACCAGCGCGTGCACCGAAACCCACCCGCCCCGGCCCGGGCCAGCCGCCCGGGTCGAAGAATCAGCGGCCCGCCACTCGCTACGAGGTGGGAAGAGTCCTGGCCACCGGCGAGGCGTACGCCCGGCCCGCCCATCACAAGAAGGCCACCAAGCCACGATGAACCGCTACAAACGGATAAACGACAAGTTAAGAACCCGAGCTGGAACCGGAGTCAAGAACCCGAGCCCGAACCGGAAACCCACAGTTCGCTGGCGCTGTTGATGATGAACGACCGCACCGGGCACCCCGACGGCCGTGACAACCGCAGTTTCGGGAAGTGCTCGAACAGGACGCTCAACGCGATCTCGCCCTCCAGCCGCGCCAGTCCGGCGCCAATGCAGAAGTGCTGGCCGTTGCCGAAGGAGAGCTGGCGGGAATTGGGGCGCGCGACGTCGAAGCTGTCGGCGTCGGGGAACTGCTGGTCGTCACGGCCCGCCGCGGCGTAGGAGGCGAGCATGGCCTCGCCGCGCCGGATCACCACGTCGCCGACCGGGATGTCCTCCAGGGCGTAGCGCAGCGGGAAGTGGCCGACCGGGCAGTCGTAACGCACGACTTCCTCGATGACGGAGCCCCAGGAGACCTCGCCGGACCGGGCCCGTGCCAGTTGTCCCGGGTTGGCGAGCAGCGCCCTGACCGCGTTGGTGATCAGGTTGACGGTGGTCTCGTGGCCGCCGACCAGCACGGTGAGCATGATGACCACGACCTCGTCCTCGCTCAGCCGGTCGCCTTCCTCGCTGGCGGCGATCAGCGCGCTGGTCAGGTCGTCGCCGGGGCTCTCGCGCTTGGCCTGTGCCGCCTCGGCGAGCAGGACCAGGAGCTGGTCCTGGGCCTCCTGCGTCTGGTTGCCCTTGGCCGCGGGGTGGCTGCTGAGCACGGCGTCGGAGAGCGTACGCAGCCGCTCGCCGTCCATCGGCGGCAGGCCCAGCAGTTCGGCGATCACCTTGACCGGCAGCGGGAGCGCGTAATCCTCGCGCAGGTCGAACTCGTCGCCGCGCGCGGCCGCTTCGTCCAGCAGGCGGTGCGCCAGCTCCTCGATCCGCGGGCGCAGCGCGGCGGTTCGGCGGGGCGTCATCGCCTGGCCCGCGAGCGCGCGCAGCCGCCGGTGCTCGGCGCCGTCCCGCGTGAGTATCCCGGGGAGGCTGACGAAGTTCAGCAGCGGCCAGTCCTCGGGCAGCCGCCCCTCGGCGTTGCGCGGCCACTGCCGCGGGTCCTTCGACACCCGCGGGTCGACCAGCAGTTGCCGCAGCGTCTCGTGGTGCGTGACGGCCCAGGCCGGTACCCCGCCGGGCAGTTCCACCAGCGCCACCGGGCCGAGCGCGCGCAGCTTGACGTTCTCCTCGTGCTGGTTCTGGCCGAAATGATCGAGCAGTAACGGTGTCAGCGTTTCGGAGGTTTTCATGCCCGGCACCATAACAAGCGCACTTGCCGGGCGAACAGCTGCCCAAAAGGGCTACGACTCCGAACTCGGCCGCCCCGTAAAGGGGTTGAGCGGTGAATGCGCAAACGTCCACCTGCCGATTCCCGCCGGGGAGAATTTCGGACGGTGCTATTCCGAATATGCCCGCCGGAGCCGTCGGCGACGAGTTTTTACTCACGGAATACCCGGACTACCGCGCCAGCCCGTCCCAGCCCCAGTGCGGTACGGGACCGGGGTCGCCGAGATCGGAACTCTCCTGGTGGGAGACCGACATGGCGATCCGCGTGCCCCACTCGATGTACTCGGCGAAGCGCTGCCGCAGCAACGCGTCGGCGGGCAGCTCCTTCACGGCGGTCGCGAGCATCAACTCCACCCAGCGCGCCCGCTGTTCCTCGGTGATCCGCAGGTCCAGGTGCTGGGAGAGCAGGGCCTGGTGGCCGCCGAGGCGGGCGGTGTACTCGGCGGGGCCGCCGAATACCTCCGTGAGCCAGACGACGACATGGTCGACATGGGCCCGGGTGAAGTGCACGAAGACCGGGGCGAGGAGCGGATCGACGAGGACCTGCTCGTAGAAGCTGTCGATGAGGCGGCGCAGGGCGTCACTGCCGCCGACCGCCTCGTAGAAGGTGCCGGTGCGGTCGACGGGGGAATCCGGAGTGGTCATGGGCGCTCCAGGTCGTGCCGGTGGTCGCGGCCGGGGATGTCCCGGCCGCCTCATAGTCGCGGCCAGGTGGCAGCCCGGCCGGTGGTCCCGGCCAGGGTCGGCCTGGCCGGTGCTTTGCGGCCAAGGATCACCCGGCCGCCCGGCGGGCACCGGGATTTACGCGGCGGGCGGATCAAATGGACCAGTGGATTCCGGCCACGGGGAAGAAACGGGCGGGCACGTCACTTGTACGCGGCATGAAGGCGATCACTTACACCAGCAACGGCGGCCCCGACGTCCTCACGCTCACCGAGCGCCCGGTCCCGGAGCCGGGACCCGGCGAGGTACGGGTCCGCGTCCACGTCTCCGGCGTCAACCCGACGGACTGGAAGTCGCGGCGCAACACCGCCCCCGCCTCGGCGCAGGTGCCGAACCAGGACGGCTCCGGCGTCATCGACGCGGTCGGCTCCGGCGTCCCCGAGACGCGGATCGGCGAGCGCGTCTGGATCTGGGAGGCCGCGTACGGCCGCGCGGACGGCACCGCGCAGGAGTACGTGGCGCTGCCCGCGGGCCAGGCCGTCGCCCTGCCCGACCACGCGTCCTTCGACCTCGGCGCGAGCCTCGGCATCCCCGCCCTCACCGCGCACCGCGCCCTCACCGTCGCGGACGGCGGCCCCGAGCGGCTCGCCCCCGGCGCCCTCGACGGATGTACGGTCCTGGTCGCGGGCGGCGCGGGCGCCGTCGGCAACGCCGCGATCCAGCTCGCCCGCTGGGCCGGGGCCACCGTCGTCAGCACGGTCAGCGGACCCGCCAAGGGTGACCTCGCGCGGGCCGCGGGAGCCCATCACGTCGTGGACTACCGCGCCCAGGACGCCGCCGCCGAGATCCGCCGGATCGCCCCGGACGGCGTCGACATCGTGGTCGAGGTCGCCCCGGCCGCCAACGCCGCCCTCGACCGGGCCGTCGCCGCCCCCGACGCCGTCATCGCCTTCTACGCCGACGACGACGCCTCGGCCACCGTGCCGGTCCGCCCCTCCATGGCGCTCAACCTCCGCTGGCAGGGCGTCCTGGTCTACACGGTCCCGCCCGCCGCCAAGGCCCACGCCGTCGCGGCGGTCACGGCCGCCGTCGCCGACGACGCCCTCCACGCGGGCCCCGACGCCGGGCTGCCCTTCCACCGCTTCCCGCTCGCCGAGACCGCCCGTGCCCACCAGGCGGTGGAGGACAGCGTCATCGGCAAGGTGCTCATCGACGTGGCCGCGCCCACCGGCTGACGCCTCGTCACACGAGCAGCCGGTCCAACCGGCCCGGGCCCGCCGTCCGTTGCGCGGGCCCGGGCTCGGGGCCGAAGGACGGTTCCCGCCGACGGTCGAACCCGCACCGACGCCCGTCCCCGCACGGACGCCCGTTCCCGTAGCGACGCCCAACCCCGCACCGACGCCCAACCCCGTATCCACCCCCGTCCCCGCACCGACGCCCGTCCTCGTACCGCCTCGGACCCCGCGCCCTCCCGCCCCCGGCCTTTCGGTGGCCGCCGAAACGTCGCGGGGTGAGGATGGGGACATGGCCATCCGCACCAGGACCCCGGGGGCGCCGAGGACCGGCGACCCCCGTACGCCCGCGCTCGCCGACCCCGCCGTCCCCCGGCTCGCGGCCCTCGCCGCGCTCCTGGCCGACGAGACCAGGGCCGCGGTCTGCCTGGCGCTGCTGGACAAGCGGGCCTGGACCGGCGGGGAGCTGGCCCGGCACTGCGGGGTCGCGCCGTCCACCATGAGCGAGCACCTGACCCGCCTGGTCGACGGCGGACTGCTGGCCCGCGAACACCAGGGGCGGCACCGTTACGTACGCCTGGCCGGCCCCGAAGCGGCTCGATTCGTCGAGGACATGGCGGAACGGGTGGCCGTCGCCGTACCCCGGACCACGGGCGCCGGGCTGCGGGCGCACAGCGCGGGCCGGGCGATGGCGCGCGGCCGTACGTGCTACGACCACCTCGCCGGCCGGCTGGGCGTGGCCCTCACCGACGCGCTGACCGGCAACGGCCTGCTCCGGCAGGACACCGGCTTCGCCCTCACCGACGACGGCGTGGCCTGGTTCACCGGCCTCGGCGCGGATCTGTCCGGGCCGCCCTCGTCCCGCCGCCCGCTGGCCCGTCCCTGCCTCGACTGGACCGAGCGGCGCCCCCACCTGGGCGGCACCGCGGGCGCGGAACTCTGCCGCCTCGTCCTCACCCGCGCCTGGGCCACCCGTATCGGCACCGGCCGCGCGGTGAAGGTCACGGCGCTCGGCGAGCGCGAACTCCACCGGGTCCTGGGCATCGAGCCGCACGATCTGGCTCCGGCGGAGGCGTAGGACCGCCCGGGGGCGGTGGGCTCAGCAGCCCGCCAGGCGTTCGCGGACGGTGGCCGGGTCGAGGTCCAGCGCGCTGAGCAGCGTCGCGGCGGGGTCGGGGTGCGGGGCGGGCAGGAGCGCGAGCAGCAGATGGCGGGGCTCGATACGGCGTCCGCGCCGCTCGCGCTCGGCCTCGCGCTTGGCGGCGACGACGGTCGCGCGGGCGGCCGAATTGAGGGTGATACGCCGCCGGCCGCGGACCGGCGGCGGGGCGAGGGGGATGTCGAGGTGGATGCCGAGCGAGCCGAGGGCGGCCCGGTCGAGGGCTTCGAGGGCCGCGTGCCCCTCGGCGAGGGTGACGCCGAGGGCGCGGGCGGGCTGGGCGGACTCGTCGCGGAGCAGCGCGAGCAGCAGGTGATCGGTGCCGATCCGGCGGTCGCCGCGCCGGGCGGCCTCCTCGCCCGCCTGTTCCATGACGAGCTTGAACCGGGCGTGAGCGGTGTTCTCCGGCATCGGGGGCCTCACTTTCCGTACTTCGCGTGCACCGACTGACGCGACACCCCGAGGGCGTCGCCGATCTGCTCCCACGACCAGCCCTTCCGGCGGGCCAGCGCCACATGCGCGGCCTCGACCTGTTCGGCGAGCCGGTGCAGCGCGCCGACGGCCCGCAGGCCGACCGCGGGGTCGTCCGAGTTCACGGCCGCGGAGACACTGTTGGTATCCATGGGTGTCAGGCTAGGCTGACGCGCGATGTCGCGTCAATCCAAACTGACAAACCCGTCCGGCCGGATGTGCGGAATGCCAGAATGGCCGCATGGCCCCAGCGACGCCCGGCACCTCCACGCCCGTCACGCTCCGCATCGAAGGCACCGGCCTTCCCGGTCGCGCCTGCGCCGCCGCCCCCGGCTTCCCCGGATACACGGACATCCACGTCGCCGTTCAACGGCGCGCGAAACCGGGGGAGTTGCTCGACCCGACCCCCGGCGACGCGGACCGCGCCGTATGGACGCTGGAGTGCGTCGCGCGGACGGTCGCGGACGGCGCCGAGCTGACCGGCCCGTACGTGCAGGGCGGGCCGGGCGGGCGCTTCGTCTATCTGTCCTGGGGCGGGGTCGGCGCGGACGGGTCCTTCGCGGTGTTCCGCCGCGCCAAGCTGCTGCTCGAAGCCGTCGAGCCGGACGTGCTCGCCGCCGCCGTACGGTCCGGGCGGCTCACCGGGCGCCTCGGCCTCACCGGCCCCGAGGGGCACCCGCTGTGCGCCCGCGTCGTACCGCCGGTCATCGCCTGGTCGGCGGGCTGAGCGCCGGAGTCCCGGGCACCCCTGGGCGGCTTCCTGGCTTCCTACGGGACGGGCCTTCTCCTTACGTCACGGCCTTCGCCGCCGCCTCCGCGACCCGTTCCACCAGCGCGATCCCGTCCTGCTCCGACACATGGCCGCCGGAGAGCACCGCGACCAGCAGCGTATGGCCGTCGTGCTCGACCTTCCCGATGCTGTTGACGTCCCACAGGCCGGTGGCGCTCCGCGGCAGCCAGCCGTTCTTCAGCGCGTAGTCGCCGCCGTCGGAGTCGGCGGCCGACACGCCCCACCGCTGGTCGGCGGTGACCGCGTGCATCAGGTCCGAGATGTAGTCACGCGAGGCGGCGCTGAGCGGGGAGTCGTCGCCGTCGCCGTAGACCGCGCGCAGCAGGGTGATCTGGTCGGCGGCGGTGGTCTGGGTCAGGCCCCACAATTCGCCGCTGCCGGGGGTGGTGTGGCTCAGGCCGAGCGAGGCGTTGGCGGACGCCAGCCCCGGGCCGCCGCCGATGGCCTCCCACAGCGCGAGCGCCGCGTCGTTGTCGCTCTGCTCGATCATGTCGGTGGCCAAGTCGCGCTGTTCGGAGGTCAGTTGGGTGCCCGCGCGCTGATGCCTGAGCAGCAGCGCCGCCAGGATGTCGACCTTGACGATGCTCGCGGTGTCGTACGCCGTCGTGTCGCCGCTGTCGTACGTGGCGACCGTGCTGCCGCTGTCGTCGCTGTCCCCGCCCAGTTCGGTCACGGCGACCGAGAAGTGCCCGGAGCCGGTGTCGGAAAGGGCCTTGATCGCCGCGCGCAGTTCGGCCTGGGTGTCCCGCGCGGCGGTGGCCGTCGTCTTCTGCGGGGGAGCGGCCGAGGGGGAGGGCGGCGCGGTGGTCGGCGGAGTGGTGGTCGAGGGCGTGGCGGTCGAGGGCGCCTGCGCCGGGGTGAAGGGCTTCGCGGTGGTGGGGGCGGGGGAGGGGGACGCCTTGTCCGTCGCGCCGCTGGTCGCCTTTCCGTCCGCCCCGGCCCGCGCGGACGGCGACTGGATGACGGTGGCCAGCGTCAGCACCGCGATCACCGCGAGTGTCGTGGTGGACACCACGAGGGGCCGCCGGGTCCACCAGTGCGCGGCGGCCCCGCTCCCCGTCTCGTTCCCGGCATCGTCCCAGGCTGTGTCCGTGGCCAGGTCTCCGGCCACGTCTCCGGCCCCGCTCCCGGCGTCACCCCCAGCTCCGCCGGACGTCTGTTCGTCATCCATGCGGAGGACCGTATGAATCGTTTCTTGGATTCCGCTGAGATCCCGGTTCCAATCTTGTGAACCTTTGCGCCCATCCCGCACGGCACCACCGAAAACCACGACAGAACGGTTCTTGCGTCATCTCTGTCAATTATTTCGCCTGCTGCACGATCTATTGCGCTCACGTAACCCTGTCGTTACGATCCCCCGCACCAGACTTCCGGCCCCTGCCGCAGAGCACTCGCCCGAGCACTCACCCGAGTGCCCGACGGCCGCGCGGGCGGCGGGAGTTGACAGCCGATCGGAGGAGTCCAGATGGGTGTCACACGCCGGGTCTTCCTGCAAGCCGCCATAGCGGCCACTGCGGCAGGAACCCTAGGTGTCGCGGAGACCGCCGCCGCGGGCAGCGCGACAGCGGCCAGCGGGCCGGGAGACGTGGTCGGGAAGGTCACGGTCGGCTATCAGGGCTGGTTCGCCTGCATCGGCGACGGCGCCCCGATCAACGGCTGGTGGCACTGGACGCAGAACTGGGGCCAGACCCCGTCACCGTCCAACACCGGCATCAGTAGCTGGCCGGACATGCGCGAGTACACCCACACCTACCAGACGGGATACGCCGCCCTCGGCAACGGCCAGCCCGCGACGCTCTTCTCGTCCTACGACCAGCAGACCGTCGACACGCACTTCCAGTGGATGCAGCAGTACGGCATCGACACCGCCGCGCTCCAGCGCTTCAACCCCACCGGCGGCGAAGGCCCGACGCGCGACGCGATGGCCACCAAGGTGCGCAGCGCCGCGGAGTCGCACAGCCGGAAGTTCTACATCATGTACGACGTCACCGGCTGGACGAACATGCAGTCCGAGATCAAGACGGACTGGACCAACAAGATGAAGGCCCACACGGCCTCCTCGGCGTACGCGACGCAGAACGGCAAGCCGGTCGTCTGCATCTGGGGCTTCGGCTTCAACGACAACAACCACCCGTTCAGCACCGACGCCTGCATCGACGTCATCAACTGGTTCAAGGGACAGGGCTGTTACGTCATCGGCGGGGTGCCGCGCGAGTGGCGCACCGGCGGCGCGGGCACCCGTACCGGCTACTCGGACGTCTACCACGCGTTCAACATGATCTCGCCGTGGATGGTCGGCGCGATCGGCAACGCGGGCGACTCCGACAACGCCTACAACACCTACACCGTCGGCGACGAGGCCGACTGCGCCGCGCACGGCATCGACTACCAGCCGTGCGTCCTGCCCGGTGACGTCTCCGGACGGCAGCGCGCGCACGGCGACTTCATGTGGCGGCAGTTCTACAACGTCTGCCGGGCCGGGGTGCAGGGCATCTACATCTCGATGTTCGACGAGTACAACGAGGGCAACCAGATCGCCAAGACCGCCGAGTCCCAGGCGTGGACGCCCACCAACTCCGGCTTCCTGGCGCTGGACGAGGACGGTACGGCCTGCTCCTCGGACTACTACCTGCGGCTGACCGGCGACGGCGGCAAGATGCTCAAGGGCCAGATCGCCCTCACCGCGGTCCGCCCCACCCAGCCGCTGGTCTCCGGCGGCGGCGACACCGTACCGCCGACCGCGCCCGGCACGCTGCACGTCACCGGGCACACCGACACCACCGCCGCGCTGGCCTGGACCGCCTCGACCGACAACGTCGGCGTCACCGGCTACCGGATCATGCGGGTCACCGGCTCCACCAGCACCCAGGCGGGCAGCGCGGCGGGCAACGCCACGACCGCCACCGTCACCGGGCTCAGCCCGTCCACCGCCTACACCTTCACCGTCCAGGCCGTCGACGCGGCGGGCAACGTGTCCCCCGCGTCCAACCAGGTCAGCGTCACCACCGACGCGACGACCGTGCCGCCGGGCACCAACCTCGCCCTGGGCAAGGCCACTTCGGAGAGCAGCCACACCCAGGTCTACGGCTCGGGCAACGTGGTCGACGGCGACCCCAACTCGTACTGGGAGAGCAACAACAACGCCTTCCCGCAGTGGATCCAGGTCGACCTCGGCCTCACCACCACCGTCAAGCGGCTGGTGCTCAAGCTGCCGCCGCCCACCGCCTGGAGCACCCGCTCCCAGACCATCTCCGTACAGGCCGGCCCCAGCGTCCCGCTGACCACCCAGATCCCCGCGCAGAACTACACGTTCAACCCCGCGTCGGGGAACTCCGTGACGATCAACCTGCCGTCGGCGGTCACCGCGCGCTACGTGCGGCTGAACTTCACCGCCAACACCGGCTGGCCCGCCGGGCAGCTCTCCGAACTGGAGGTCTACAGCGCCTGACCGGAGTGCGACCCGCGCCGTTCGTGATGCCGTCGGCGCGGGTCACGGCGCCTGACGGTCGCACAGCGCGTCGTCGGTGAGCGCCTCCACCGCGCGATTGACCTTGTCCTGGTCGATCAGCGCGGTGGTGGTGGTCACCGACACCGTCACCGCGCGGCGGCCGTCGGCGCTCACGGCGGGCCGGGTGTACACGCCGAAACCGTCGCCCTCGTGCAGGTAGGAGACGCCGCCGCAGCTCAGCGGGACCACGCGCAGCCCGAGCCCGTAACCGCCCTGCCTGCCGGACGGCGGCACCGGCAGATCGTCGTACGGCACCGTCTCGCGCATCTCCCGCCACTGCTCGGCGGGCAGCAGTTCGCCGGTCGCGAGCGCCCGGAAGAAGGCGTTGAGGTCGCCCGGCGTGCTCACCACCCCGGAGTCCGCCGTGTGCTGGAAGCTCAGCTCGGTCGCGTCGAGCACCCCGCCGTCGGGAGCGTCCACGGTCACCCGCTCGTGCGGCCCGACCAGGAACGGATTGTCGCCGGGGATGTACGTGTGCCGCAGTCCCAGCTTCGCGATGACGCGGTGCTCGACCAACTCCCGCCAGGTGGCGCCCGATCCGCCCGCCGTCCGCTCCGCCCTGTCGTTCGCCTTCTCCGCGATCATCGCGGCCAGCAGGTAGTTGGTGTTGGAGTACGCCCACTGCCGGGCCGTACCCGCCGGTCCCGGTGTGAACAGCGGCGGGTGGCTCATCGCGAGGGCGACGAGCTGCGGGGCGGGCGTCACGTCGTAGCGGTTCTCGTCGAAGTGGTGGAAGAGCCGGTCCTGGACGGACGGGTCGGCCACGTAGTCGTAGAGCCCGCTGGTCTGCCGCAGCAGGTCCCGCACCGTGATCCGCGAGCCGTCGTTGCCGTGGCCGCGCACCACGCCGGGCAGCCAGTGCTCGACGGTGTCGTCCAGCGACAGCTTGCCCTCGGCGGCCAGTTGGAGCACCACGACCGCCGTGAAGGTCTTGGTGGTGCTCGCCGCGCGAAATTCCGGCTCCCACGGGACGGGCTCCTTGGAGCCGCGTCCCGCCGTGCCGAACCGCGCCCGCAGCGGCCCGTCCGGGGTGTCGACCCGCGCCACGACATTGACCTGGCCGTCCCCCGCGGCCCGCACCGCGGCCAGGTCGCCGCGCAAGTCCCCCTGCCCGTAGTGGTGTCGGCCGCCCGAGCCGTGCGCGGGCACCGCCGCCAGCGCGGACGCGGCCAGTGCCACCGACCACGCCGCCACGATCGTGCGCTTCCCCGACAACGACACCCTCATGACGGCTCCCCGTTGGACGACCCGGGCCCGCCCCGTGCGGACTGCGTCCATCCAACCCGCGCCGCGCACCATGATCGATGGAGCTGTCACCCGAACGCCCGGTGGGGACAACCCCCGGTCCGGGCCGCCGACAGCGGGTCAGCGGCGCGGGCAGATCACCAAGTGGTAGGCGGGCAGGGCGGCGACGGGCCGGTGGCAGTCGAACCGGCCGCGGATCGTGTCCGCCGCCTCGGGCGCGACCTGGCCCAGCGGGAACCAGAAGGTGTCGAGCACGGCGTAGCGCGAGGCGGGGTCGCTCAGGCAGCGCAGATTCTCGCGGTAGCTGACCTGACTGGTGATCGACCGGTCGTAGCGCGTGCGTTGGAGGAAGTCGGGCGTCGGGTAGCGGCAGTGCGTCGGGTTGCCGAGCAGATAGCCGATGTCGCCGAACGCCAGGTACGTGACGGGGGTGTCCGCGCCGATACGGTGCCGGACGCCGGTCAGCCACCGGGTCAACTCGTGCCGGGTGTCGGCGCGTTCGAGCGAGGTGAAGGTCGAGTGCCGGGTGTCGTACGAGTACGGCGTCGTCGGCCACACCGGGATCGCCAGCGCGAGGAGCAGGGCGAGGGCCGGGACGGAGCGGAGGAGGAGGCCGGGGGAGGGGGCGCGTACCGGCACCTGTCCGGGTACCCGTGCCCGTACTCGTACCCGTACCTGCACCCGTGCTCGCCCGTGCAGCGAGGCCGTGAGCAGCGTCGCCACGACGACCGCCGAGACCAGCGTGTACGCGGCCGTCTCGTGCGCGTGCCGCCAGTTCCAGGACTGCCCGGCGATCAGGGGGACGGCGACGCCGAGCAGCAGGGCCCCGGCGAGCAGCGGCAGGTCGGGGCGGCGGGCGACGGCGAGACCGCACAGGGCGGCGGCCAGCACCGGGAGCGCGGCCAGGTGGTACTGGAACCACTGCCCCTGCACCACCAGCGCGGCCAGCACGCCCGCGACCCCGGCCGCCGTCAGCAGCGGCCACGCCCAGCGGGCGGCGCGGGACGCGCTGCAGCGCGCGAGCAGCACCACGGCGGCGGGCAGCAGCGCCACCACTGGATTCATCAGCGCCTCGGTGCCGACCGTGGTGATCAGCGCGTGCACGTCGGCGGAGTGCAGGCCGTTCTGCAAAGGGGTGTTGGGGTTCAGCGCCGACAGTTCGTTGAACCAGCGCCACTCGCGCGGCTGTACGAGGATCGCCAGCGCGAAGCCCGCGGGGGCGGCGACGGCGGCGGCTGCCGTGGTCAGCCAGCCGCGCCTCCGGTCCAGGACGAGGAGCGCGCCCAGCGGCAGCAGCGCCGTGGGCGCGGTCGTGTACTTCACCAGCACCGCGAGCGCGACCAGCACGCCGCCGAGGCCGACGGCCACCCAGGTGCGGCGCGGCGCGAGCGCGGCGGCGAGACCGGCCACCGCGCACAGCACGGCCACCCACTCCGGCTGGAGGAAGTCCCAGGCGGGCGCGAAGAGCAGCGCGAGCCCCACGGCTCCCGCCACCGCGTTCGCCTCGCGGCGCGGCAGGTGGCGCGCGAGGCCCTGGCGCAGCCACCACACGACGGCCGCCGCGACGACGATCACCAGCAGCCGTATCGACGCCTCGCGCACGGCGACCGGCCCGGCGGTGAGGTGGTCGAGCCACGACAGCGGCCAGCGGTACGCGAGCGGCCGGTGCACGAAGGTGCCGGACGCCGGAATCCCGCCGCGCCCGCTCGCCCGCATGCCGCCGAGGACGTACCGCACGTCGTGGTTGAGCCCGCTCCAGCACATGGCGGCGACGGCGGCGAGGCCGAGGAGGGCCGCGGCGAGGCGGACGGGGAGGGGGTACGGGGTGGACGTGCGGTCGCCGTCGCGGTCGCCATCGTCGGGGCCGCGGGGTGTCGGGACCGCTTCCGGGCGGGCGTCGCGGCCCGGCGCCCGGTCGGTTCCGGGGGCCGGCCGCGCGGAGGTTCCGGCGCCGTCGTCGATGTCGGGAACGGAGGTCACGGCCGCTGACACTAGCCGCGCGCCCGCGCGGTACGGCGGGGTTGGCCGCCTCGTACGCCGAATGTTCAACGGAATTTACGCGGGTGTTCGCGGCGGGCGCGTGAGGTGAGCCGTTGGGGCCTGCGGCCGGGCGAGGTGGGCGCGTAGGGCAGGCGCTCGTTTGGTTGGTGCCAGTCCCAGTGCCAGTGCTGGTGCCGTCTCCGCTCGTACGGCCCGCGCCCGCGCCGCCTGTGGCCGTAGCGCCGCCCGCGCCCGTACGGCCCCTGTCCGTACGGGCTCACGTCTCACGCGGGCGGGCGCGGCCGTCAGTTCGCGGTGTCCGCCAGCGTCGCCTCGTCGACCAGCCCCATCCTGATCGCCTTGACGACGGCGCTGGTCCGGTTCGTGGCGTCGAGCTTCAGCAGGACGCTGCTCACCAGCCGTTTGGCGCCGTGCTCGGAGATCAACAGACGCCTGCCGATCTGCTTGTTGCTCAGGCCGCGCACCAGCAGCACCAGCGTCTCGTTCTCACGTGACGTCAGCGCCCCGCGCCGCTTCACCGGGGCCGCTGCCGCCGCCTGTTGGATGAGGCTGCGGCCCAGCTCCACCGGAATCGCCATCTCCCCGGCCGCCAACTGGTCGAGAGCGCGGGCCATTCCGGCCGCCGACAGGTCCTGCCGGATCAGATAACCGTCGGCGGGCAGCCCCGCCAGGTCCCCCGTCTGATGCTGCTCGATCACCAACAGCAGCCGTGGTGACGGGTTCTCACCCCCGGCGGTCCCGACACCCCCGGCGGCCCCGACCCTTCCGGTCGCCCCGGTGCTCCCGGCTTCCCCGACGACCGTCCACAGCCGCCGGTTGGTCGCGGTCAACACCGCCACATCGGGCGCGTGTTCGCGCACCTTGCCGATGAAGTCGAACTCGTTCGCCGCGAAGTACGTCTCCACACCGGTCGCGAGACCCGACATGATCGCCTGCACCCCGAGGCGCAGGATCTGGTCCTCCATGAACAACACCACGCGGAGCCGCGCGGGAAACGGCATGCGACGCGAATGGTGGAGAATTTCCGAAGTCATAAATCCGCCCGTGTCTCTTCCGAGTAAGAACCACATCGGCGGCCTGCCCCCGAGCGGGCGCCTTTCCACAACGCGACGCCACCCCGATTGGCCGAAAAGGGCCAACGAGGGCGACTGCGGGAGCACTTACGGGCCTGAGTGTTCCCCATCGCGTTCGATCACACCTGGTACTCCCCTGGTATCCACCTGGCATGGCAGGAGCCCACGGCCGGTAGCAGGTGATCACATTTTTGCCTCATTACGCTACCAACGGTTAACGTCACCGGTCAACCAACTCGGAACCCCGGCGTCCGCCGAACCGGAGCGGGGCGTACCGCACTTGAGCGGGCGAGACCTCGACGCGGGCCCGTGCGGCGCCAGTTGACCGGCCGCTTGGGCAGCCGCGCGGGCAAGCGCCTGAGCGCCTGTTTGAGCGCCTGCCTGAGCGATTGCCTGAGCGGCTGCTTGAGCGACTGGTGGAGTGGTCGCGCGAGCTCACGTGTGCGCCTACTTGAGCAGCCGGGACATCCGCCGGTCCGCCAGCGGCTTGCCGCCCGTCTGGCACGTCGGGCAGTACTGCATCGCCGAGTTGCTGAAGGACACCTCGCGGATCGTGTCCCCGCACACCGGACACGGCTCGCCCTTGCGCCCGTGCACCCGCAGCCCGCTCTTCTTCTCCGACTTCAGATCGCGCAGCGGCAGCCCGCGCGACCGCTCGACGGCGTCGGCCAGCGTCGTACCGACCGCGTCGTAGAGCGTGGCCACCTCGTCCTCGGTGAGCGTGGCGGCCAGCTTGTACGGCGACATGCGCGCCGCGTGCAGGATCTCGTCGGAGTACGCGTTCCCGATCCCGGCGATCACGCTCTGGTCGCGCAGCACGCCCTTGATCTGGCTGCGCTTGCCCGCCAGCAGTTCGGTGAAGGCCGCGAGGGTGAAGTCGGCGGCGAAGGGGTCGGGGCCGAGGCGTGCGACGCCCGGGACGTCCAGCGGGTCCCGTACGACGTAGACCGCGAGGCCCTTCTGGGTGCCGGCCTCGGTGACGTCGAAGCCGGTTCCCTCGCCGCCGGTCGTTCCGGCCCCGCTTCCGGTGCCGGTTTCGGTGTCGCTTCCGGCCCCGTCCCCGGCCCCGTTTCCCGCTACCGGGGTGAGCCGTACGCGCAGTGCCAGCGGTCCCTTGCCGGGGCGCGGCGGCGCGTCCGCCATCTTCTCCGTCCACCGCACCCACCCGGCCCGCGCCAGGTGGACCACGAGGTGCAGCTCCCCGGCCGTGAGGTCGAGGAATTTCCCGTGCCGCCCCACGGCGTCGAAGGTCCGCCCCTCCAGCGCTCCGATCGGCGGGTCGTACGTCTTGAGCGCGTGCACGGCGACCGGGTACACCCGCTCGACCGTACGGCCGACCAGCTGCTCGGCCAGGAACCTGCTCAGGGACTCGACCTCCGGCAATTCAGGCATACCCCCAGTCTGCCCTGCCGCCGCCCGACCCGCCCCGGACAGACCGCCGCCCCGGGGCGTACGGCCCCGGGGCGGCGCGGGACAGCCGGGATCAGGCGGGCTGGAGTACGGCGAAGGTCGCGCCCGAGGGGTCGGCGAACCAGGCGATCCGGCCGATGCCCGGCACGTCCACGGTCGGCACCAGCACCGTCCCGCCCGCGCCCTGGACGCGGGTGACGATGTCGTCCGCGTCCGCCACGTCGAAGTACGGCACCCAGCGCGGGCTCACACCCTCCTGCGCGGCCGTGATGCCGCCGAAGGCCGTGTTCCCCTGGTCGCCCTCCGAGGTCGAGACGAACGTGTACGGCGCGTCACCCACCTGCGTGTCCGCCCCCCGCCAGCCGAACAGCCCGCGGTAGAACTCCAGCGCCGCGGCCGGGTCCGCCGTCTGGAGCTCGACCCACCCCAGCGACCCGTACACCGACGTGGTCTCCAGCCCCTTCAGGGCCTTCGGCTGGAAGAGCGCGAATTCCGCCCCGCCCGGATCGGTGACCGCCGCCATCCGCGCCGCGTCCCGCGCGTCGAACGGCTCGGCCCGCACCGCCCCGCCGGCCTGCGCGACCGCCTTCGCGGTGGCCTCCACGTCCGGCGTCTCGAAGTACACCGTCCACGCCGGGGTCGCCCCCTCGTCCACCAGCGGCCCCAGCGCCGCCACGATCTTCCCGTCCTTCTGCAAGGTCCCGTAACTCCCGGCGTCAGGCCCCGCCGGGTGGAACGTCCAGTCGAACACCGCCCCGTAGAACCCGGCCGCGGCCAGCGTGTCCTTCGCCGCGATGTCGATCCATGTGGCCGATCCGAGAATGGAATCCGTGGTGAGCATGCTGACGTGCCTGCCTTCCGTCATCAGTTCAAACCCATGGGCCAGAAGCCCCACCCCATCGTATACACGGTATACACCCCCTCGCCCGCCTTCCCCCCAACCCCACCCCGCCGCCACGGACCGTGTCCGGCGGCGTGGGGAGCCCCCTACGGAGCGTCTTCCGCGGATCGGAGGCGGCCTTGGCCGGTATCAACCTCGTCGTCGCGGACATGCGAAGGTCATGACGGATGAGCCGGGCACCACCCCCGCCGAGGACAAGACGCTCTACCAGAGGGAGACCCTGGAGGACGAGGTGATGGACGAGGTACTGGCCTCATACAGCGAAGCCGTCGACGAGAAGAAGCCGCCGACGCCCAGCGAAACAGCGGACACGGACGCGGACTGAGCCTTCCGCCGGTCTCGCGGTGGAGATCGGCGGCGCGCTCCTGGCCGCCTCTCCTCGAATCGCGGGCGGGCGATGAGTTCCGGCACGCGGTGAGGTCTTCCTGGGGACGTACGAACTCGGCCGAGCACGACCGGTAGGGAGACCCCAGCGTGAGCGACATCGTGGTGCAGAACATCGTGCGGCCCGACCGCGTGCTGTCAGGCTCCTGGCTGGAGGTGATCGCCTCGAATCTCGACTACCACCGGGCGACCTTCCTGTGGAAGTGCGAGGGCCTTACGGACGCCCAACTGCGCCAACGCCCGCTGCGATCCTCGGCGTTGACCCTGCTGGGGCTCATGCGCCACCTGCAAGGAGTCGAACGTGCCTGGTTCCAGCGGACGTTGGCCGACACCGCGCCTCGCTTCTTCCCCTACCGGACCTACACCACCCCCGACGGCGACGAGTGGTACGACGAGTCGGACGCCACGTCCGCCGAGGACGTCTACGAGGACTACCTGACGTCGTGCGAGGAGTCGCGGCAGCTCTTCACGAAGGTGACCGCCGACCTCACCCGCATCATGCCGAACCCGGAATTCGGCGCCACCGACGTGCGCTTCGTCCTCGAGCACGTGATCGAGGAGTACGCCCGCCACCTCGGCCACGCCGATCTCCTCCGCGAGGCCATCGACGGCGCCACCGGCGAATAACCGACGCCCCTCGCACACACCACCATCAGCAGAAGCCACCCGGCCGACCACGACCACGGGCAGCGCGGCCCGATGCCCACGCGGACGTCATCCTCGCAGCCAGCTGGCCTTCTCCGGCCTGACGGGAGCTGTCCTGGGGAATCGATTCCACCGCCGACGCGAGGGAGCCCCGTCACGCTCCGGGAGGGAGGTGGCGGGGCTCCGGTGCATCTGGTGGGGGTTGCCGCACGGGGCGGCAGCCCGGGCTTAGATGTCGAAGTAGAGCTCGAACTCGTGGGGGTGCGGGCGGAGCTGGATCGGGGCGATTTCGGCGGTGCGCTTGTAGTCGATCCAGGTGTCGATCAGGTCGGAGGTGAAGACGCCGCCGGCCTGGAGGTACTCGTTGTCGGCCTCGAGGGCGTCGAGGACGGCGGGGAGGGAGGTGGGGACCTGGGGGACGCCCGCGTGCTCCTCGGGGGCGAGCTCGTAGAGGTCCTTGTCGATCGGCTCGGCGGGCTCGATCTTGTTCTTGACGCCGTCGAGGCCCGCGAGGAGGAGGGCGGAGAAGGCGAGGTACGGGTTCGAGGACGGGTCCGGGGCGCGGAACTCGACGCGCTTGGCCTTCGGGTTGGAACCCGTGATCGGGATGCGCATCGCGGCGGACCGGTTGCGCTGCGAGTAGACCAGGTTGACCGGGGCCTCGAAGCCGGGGACCAGGCGGTGGTATGAGTTCACCGTCGGGTTGGTGAAGGCGAGCAGCGACGGCGCGTGCTTGAGGATGCCGCCGATGTAGTAGCGGGCGATGTCGGACAGGCCCGCGTAACCCTGCTCGTCGTAGAAGAGCGGCGTGCCGCCCTGCCACAGCGACTGGTGGACGTGCATGCCGGAGCCGTTGTCACCGAAGATCGGCTTGGGCATGAAGGTCGCGGTCTTGTTGTTGCGCCACGCGACGTTCTTCACGATGTACTTGAAGAGCATCAGGTCGTCGGCCGCGGCGAGCAGCGTGTTGAACTTGTAGTTGATCTCCGCCTGGCCCGCGGTGCCCACCTCGTGGTGCTGGCGCTCGACCTGGAGGCCGGAGGCCTCCAACTGGAGGGAGATCTCGGCGCGCAGGTCGGCGAAGTGGTCGACCGGCGGGGCCGGGAAGTAGCCGCCCTTGTAACGGACCTTGTAGCCGCGGTTGTCCTCGACCGCACCGGTGTTCCAGGCCGCGGCCTCGGAGTCGATGTGGTAGAACGACTCGTTCGCCGACGTCTGGAAGCGGACGCTGTCGAAGACGTAGAACTCGGCCTCGGGGCCGAAGTACGCGGTGTCGGCGACGCCGGTGGAGGCGAGGTACGCCTCGGCCTTCTTCGCCACGTTCCGCGGGTCACGGCTGTACGCCTCGCCGGTGATCGGGTCGTGGATGAAGAAGTTGATGTTGAGCGTTTTGTCCCGGCGGAACGGGTCCACGCGGGCCGTCGAGAGGTCGGCACGCAGCGCCATGTCCGACTCGTGGATGGCCTGGAAGCCGCGGATCGACGAGCCGTCGAAAGCAAGCTCATCGGTCGGGTCGAACGTCGAGACCGGGACCGTGAAGTGCTGCATGACGCCGGGCAGGTCACAGAACCGGACGTCGACGAACTTGACGTCCTCGTCCGTAATGAACCGGTTGACGTCGTCGGCGTTCTGGAACATCCCACTCCTCCTAGGCCCGGCCCCACGGGTCGGGTTGACAACTCGAGGCGCGCCAGTGCGGTGGCGCACACTGCCCCGACCATAGGGATCAGGGATTTCTCCAGCATGACCCATTTGTTTCCGAGGCGTTAACCGCGACGCCGGGGCGGCACCCGGGCAGCGCCGTACGGGTGGGCGTCCGGAAGGCCCCGTCCGCGACCGCGCTGTAGGGCCGCGGACGGCGCCGGGTTACCGTGGTCGGGTGGACAACAGGGATGCAATCGGATCGTGGCTGTCGGGCCCGGGTGCCGCCGCCGAGCAGATGGGCGTGGAGTTCGGCTACCGCGGGCAGCGCCTCGGACTGCCGGAGAACGGGCCGGGTTCCATCGCGCCGGTGGGGCGCCGCGTCGTGGCGCTCTTCATCGACTGGTTCCTCTGCCTGCTGATCGCATACGGCCTGATCGCGCACCGTGACGCCGGCAAGTCCAATACCTGGACACTCGTCGTCTTCGGCGTGGTCAGCGTCGTCCTGCTGCTGACCGTCGGCACCACGTTGGGCAAGCGGCTGATGGGCCTGCGCGTCGTACGCCTCGACGGCGGCCGTCTGGGAGCCGTCGCCGTCGTCATCCGTACGGCGCTGCTGCTGCTCGTCGTCCCCGCCGTCATCTGGGACCGCGACACCCGCGGCCTGCACGACAAGGCCGCCAAGTCCGTACAGGTACGGATCTGACCCAGCCGGGACGCAGAAGAAGGCACAGAAAAGGGGGTCCGGGGACAGCGTCCCCGGACCCCCTTCGTACAACGACCTCCGAGCCCGACCGCCTAGCGGCCCTTCGGCATCCGCATCCCCTTGGGCATCGGGCCCTTCGGGATCGGCATGTTGCTCATCAGGTCCCCGAGCGCCCGCAGCCGGTCGTTCACCTCGGTCGTCTTCGGGCCGGACAGCACGCGCGGCAGCTTCAGCAGCGTGGTGCGCACCTTCTTCAGCGACAGCTCGTCCGGGCCGTTGCCGACGATGAAGTCGTGCACCGGCACGTCGAAGACGACCCGGTTGACCTTCTTCTTCTCGGCGGCCAGCAGGCCCTTCACGCGGTTCGGGTTGCCTTCACCGATCAGGACGACACCGGCCTTGCCGACGGCGCGGTGCACCACGTCCTGGCTCTTGTTCATCGCGACGGCCGGGGTGACGGTCCAGCCGCGTCCGACATTCTGCAGAACGGCCGCGGCGGCGCCCGGCTTGCCTTCGAGCTGCCCGAACGCGGCCTTCTCGGCCCGGCGGCCGAAGATGACCGCCATCGCGAGGAAGGCCAGCAGGAAGCCAAGGATGCCTGCGTAGATGGGGTGACCGATCAAGAAGCCGAGGGCGAGGATGACACCGAAGGTGACGATTCCCACAGCCGCAACGACAAGCCCGACCTTGGGGTCGGCCTGCCTGGTCATCTTGTAGGTCTGGACGATCTGCTTCAGTCGTCCAGAATTCTCGGGGTTCTCGGGTGTTTCCTTCCTCGCCATGCCGCTCAGGATACGCGAGGGGGGTGCCCGCTCAGTCGTTGAGGGCGCTTCCCCGTGCGGCGCTCACAAGGGCGTCCATCTCGTGCTGCGCCTCCCGCCGGTCCCGGGCCCTGCGGCGGTCCTCGACGACGGCTGCCCAGGCGTTACGGCGGGCTGTCTGCTGCCCGCCGCGCAGCAGAAAGGACTCCACGGCGCGCAGCGCCACGGCCGGACGGATGTGCACGGACTCGGACGGCATGGCGTCCCCCTCATATGCGGCTGAGAGCTGAGAGCTGGGAGCTGGGAGCAGGAAGGTGCGGGGCGGTACGTAAAGCGGGGCGGTACGTGATGACGCGCGTGGTGCGGGCAGCGCCGGTGACTCGAAGAGCCCCGTGCGTGACACCAGGGTCGCCACAACGTGTTACCAGTCGGTGACCACTCGGTCAATCTCGCATGAAAGCCTCACTCCGGCAGCACGGCGCCCCGCCAGGTCACTCGCCCGGCGGGGCGTCGTCGGCGGTGAGCGGACTCACACGACGAGGGTCGGAACCGAGGGTCGGAACGGGGCCATGACGGGGGTCACGGCTGGGGCCATGACGGGGTCACGGCCGGGTCATACGGAGGGCGCCGCCACCGGGCCCACGGCCAGCCGCTCGCCCTCCCGCAGCCGCTTGTCCACGGCCTGCTGGAAGAGCCGTCCGGCGCGGTACGAGGAACGGACCAGCGGCCCGGACATGACGCCCGCGTAGCCGATCTCCTCGGCCTCCTCCTTCAGCTCCACGAACTCCGCGGGCTTCACCCAGCGCTCCACCGGGTGGTGCCGCACGGACGGCCGCAGGTACTGCGTGATGGTGATCAGCTCGCAGCCCGCGTCGTGCAGGTCCTGGAGCGCCTGGCTGATCTCCTCGCGCTCCTCGCCCATGCCCAGGATCAGGTTGGACTTGGTGACCAGACCGGCCTCGCGGGCGCGGGTGATCACTTCGAGCGAGCGCTCGTAGCGGAAGCCGGGGCGGATCCGCTTGAAGATCCGCGGCACCGTCTCGACGTTGTGCGCGAGCACCTCGGGGCGGGAGCCGAAGACCTCGGCGAGCTGCGCGGGCTCGGCGTTGAAGTCGGGGATGAGCAGCTCGACCTTGGTGTGGCCGCCCTCGCGCGCCGCCGTCATGGCGTGGATCTGCCGGACGGTCTCCGCGTACAGCCAGGAGCCGCCGTCCTCCAGGTCGTCGCGGGCGACGCCGGTGATCGTGGCGTAGTTGAGGTCCATCGTGACGACGGACTCGCCGACGCGGCGCGGCTCGTCACGGTCGAGCGCCTGCGGCTTGCCGGTGTCGATCTGGCAGAAGTCGCAGCGCCGCGTGCACTGGTCGCCGCCGATGAGGAAGGTCGCCTCGCGGTCCTCCCAGCATTCGTAGATGTTGGGACAGCCGGCCTCCTGGCACACCGTGTGCAGCCCCTCGCTCTTCACGAGTTTCTGCATCTGGGTGTACTCGGGGCCCATCTTGGCGCGGGTCTTGATCCACTCGGGCTTGCGCTCGATGGGGGTCTGGCTGTTGCGGACCTCCAGGCGCAGCATCTTGCGTCCGTCGGGTGCGACTGCGGACACGACCGGCTCCCTAAAGCTTCGATTCTTCGGCGAACACCAGAGTACGCCCGTGATTCGTACGGCTTGATCCGTGCGGCTTCCTCTGGAAGCAACCAGCCGTGTCGTAGCCGCATTCCCGGCCGGATACCTGCTACCGCCGAGGCCCGGCGGTACGGCCACCGGCCCCGGCCGTCAGCCCCCGGTTGTACGGCCGGCGATACGGCCCGTGAGCCCCCGTCGTACGGCCCACCGCCCCGGCTATACGGCCCGCGGCAGCGGCACGACCGCGCCCAGGACGTCCGCCAGGTGCCGTTCCAGCACCGGCAGCACCTCGGTGACGCCGATGTCGCGGCCCAGTTCGTTGGAGAGCGAGGTGACGCCCGCGTCGCGGATGCCGCAGGGCACGATCCGGTCGAACCAGGTGTTGTCCGGGTCGCAGTTCATCGCGAAGCCGTGCATCGTCACACCCTTGGCGACGCGGATGCCGATCGCGGCGAGCTTGCGGTCCTCGCGGCGCTGCCCGGCGTTGGAGGGCGCGTACTCGGGGCCGTTCAGTCGCGGGTCGAACTCGCTGGCCTCGCCCCCCTTCGACGAGGAGCCCGCTCCCACCCGCGGGTCGAGGTCGAGGGTCAGGCCGTTGACCGCCGGGCGGTCCGCCACCGGGTCACCGAGCACCCAGACCCCGCTGCGGCCCTCCACGCGCGTGGTCTCCAGACCGAATTCGGCGCAGGTACGGATCAGCGCCTCTTCCAGGCGGCGTACGTGCGCGACCACGTCGACCGGGCGCGGCAGCTTCAGGATCGGGTAGCCGACGAGCTGGCCGGGGCCGTGCCAGGTGATCTTGCCGCCGCGGTCCACGTCGACCACGGGGGTGCCGTCCAGCGGGCGCTCGCTGTCGGTCGTACGGCGTCCCGCCGTGTAGACCGGCGGGTGTTCGAGGAGCAGGCAGGTGTCGGGGATCTCGTCCTCGACGCGTGCGGCGTGCACCCGGCGCTGTTCCTGCCACGCCTCGGTGTACTCGACGGCGTCGGCCCCGAACCCCAGGTGGACGAAGCGCAGCTCGTCCGTCCGCGCGGCGTCCTGCGGAAACCCCATGACCACTCCTCTGCGTGCCCGGCGGTGCTTGTTTCGCGCCTCTGCCACTGTACGGCGGCGGGTCCGTGGGGCCCGAGCGGGGCCGAAGCTTCCCGTCCTGTGGGGGCTGGGCTTGAGGCGGCGCCATAGCACGGTGCCTCCGACCGACCGGGGCGGTTTACCGACCCTTGAGGGTCCTTATCGCCCATTCGGGCGAATAACGAGGTCTTACGGTGAGCTTCCCGGTACCGACCGTTACATTCACGCCGTTCCGGTTACCTCCCCAGTCCCAGGAAGTGGACCGCACTGCCGATGACGGACCGTTCCACGCAGCGAACCCCGACCCGTCCCAACAGCAGACTCGCCTCGTTGATCGCGGAGGCAGGCTTCTCCAACGCGGGGCTCGCCCGCCGGGTCGACCAGCTCGGCATAGAGCACGGCCTCGACCTGCGGTACGACAAGACCTCGGTGACCCGCTGGCTGCGCGGCCAGCAGCCACGCGGCACCACACCCGCGCTGATCGCCGAGGTCTTCACCCAACGGCTCGGCCGCCGGCTCTCCGCCCAGGACCTCGGGCTCGACGCGTGCGCGCCGGTCTACGCGGGCCTCGAATTCGCCGGGTCGCCCGACGAGGCGGTGGACATCGTCAGCGGCCTGTGGCGCAAGGACACCGGCAACCAGACGGAGCTGCGGAAGATCGCCTTCACCGCGGCCGGGCTCGTCGTGCCCAGCCGCGACTGGCTGATCGGCCGCGCCGACGAGAGGGTCGCGCGGGGCGCCGACGCCACGCCGGTACGGGTGCCCGCGCAGAGCCGCGGCCCCGGCCCCCTGGGGCTCCCGCCGTCCGCCGCGCCCGGACCCGCGCCGGGGCCGGGGCTCGCGGCCAAGGCCGGGCCGCCCCGCGCCAAGGTCGGGGCCGGTGACATCGCCGCCCTGCGCGCCGTCGGCGACCTCTTCCGGGGGCTCGACCACGCGTACGGCGGCGGCCACGCCCGCCAGGCCCTCGTCCGTTACCTGGAGCACGAGGCCGAGCCGATGCTGCGCGGCAGTTACGGCGAGGCACTCGGCCGCCGCCTGTTCTCCTCCGTCGCCGACCTCACCCGGCTCGCCGGATGGACGTCGTACGACATCGGCGCGCACGGGCTCGCGCAGCGCTACTTCGTCCAGGCGCTACGGCTCTCGCAGGCCGCGGGGGACCGGGTCTACGGCGGCTACGTGCTCGTCACCATGAGCCGCCAGGCCGTCTACCTCGGGCACGGCCGCGAGGCCGTCCAGCTCGCCCGGGTCGCCCAACAGGGCGTCGGCTCCGGCGCGCCCGCCGTCGTCCAGGCCCTGCTGCACAGTGCCGAGGCGCGCGGGCACGGGCTGCTCGGTGAGATCCGCGCGTGTTCCGCGGCGCTCGCGCGGGCCGAACGCTCGCTCGGGGCGGCCCGCTCCGGTGACGAGGTGCCCTCCTGGGCGCGCTTCTTCGACGAGGCCCAGCTCGCCGACGAGTTCGGGCACTGCCACCGGGACCTCCAACTGCACCGGGCCGCCGCGCAGCACGCCGAGCGCTCCCTCCAGCTCCGCGCCCCCGCGTACGCCCGCAGCCGGCTCTTCTGCCGCACCGTGCTCGCTTCCGCTCGCCTCGGGCTCGGGGAGGTGGACGTCGCCTGTGCTCTCGGCATCGAGGTCATGCAGCAGGCCACCGAGATGCGGTCGGCTCGCGCCGTCGAGTACGTGCGGGACTTCGGGCGGCGCCTCGAGCCGTATCGCGATGCCGCGGCCGTTCGCGCCTTCCGCGAGCGCGCCGTCGCCTTGGGGCTGGTCGCCCCATGACGACCTCCGGTCACGGTCCCTTACCCACCTCCCGCAGGTGGGTCCCCCCCAGGGGCGCGGTCCCCTGACGTTCCCCCCGCCCCGCCGGGGCAGTTCGGTGGCTCCCCGGACCAACCAGCCGGTGGTGGGTTGCTCGCGCAGTTCCTCCCCCAGCCTCCGGCCGGGAGGTGCCCCCAGCGCCCCTGGCGGGGCGGGCCGTCTTTCGTCGGGGCGGTGAGCCGATCCTTTTAGGGGCGCGGGGAACTGCGCGCTCAGCCACGATGCTCCTGCGGGTCACCACCGGCCCCGGCGGGGCAGCTCGGTTGTGTTCGGTCCACCGGGCCGGTGGTGGGTTGCTCGCGCAGTTCCTCGCGCCCCTGGCGGGGCGGGCCGTCTTTCGTCGGGGCGGCGAGCCGATCCTTTTAGGGGCGCGGGGAACTGCGCGCTCAGCCACGATGCTCCTGCGGGTCACCACCGGTCCCGGTGGGGCGGTTCGGTGGCTCCCCGGACCACCAGCCGGTGGTGGGTCGCCCGCGCAGTTCCTCGCGCCCCTGGCGGGGCGACTGTCTTTCGTCGGGGCGGTGAGCCGGTCTTTTGAGGGGCGCGGGGAAGTGCGCGCTCGGCCACTGACGGTGGCGCGGGCGAAGAAGAGGCCCCGGTGGGGCAGGGGCTAGGCGGCCTGGGGGGTGGGGGTGTCGGCGGGGTGGGGGACGGCGTCGCGGAGGATGCTGTGGGCGGCGCGGCGGGCGGAGAGAAGGGCGCCCTGGGGAGTGCTGGTGGTGCGGTGGGCACCGCAGATGTAGAGACCGTCGAGGAGCCGGGCGGGACGCCGCAAATCGTGGGGCGCGGGCATGGCCGGCACGGCCTCGGGATCGTTGTGGACGGCGAGCAGCTCCCACGCGTCGGTGGAGGTCTCGTACAGCTCGGCGAGGTGAGCGCGGACGGTCTTGTCGCCCGCCCCGTCGGGCGGCGGCCCGAGGACGACGGACGTGACGAGGGCGCGCCCGGCCGGCGCCCGGCTCGGGTCGATCTCACTGACCGGGAGAGTGTGCGAGACGGGCCCCATGCGGTCGGCGTCGAGGACGAGCACTGGCTCGCGTACGGGTGGGACGGGCGCCGCGTGGTGCAGGACGGTGACCTCGTGGAAGGACGGCACCCGCAGCCCCGGCAGGAGTTCGGCCGCGGCCCGCGCCCCGGTGGCCACCAGCACGGCCCGGCAGGGCAGTTCGGTGCCGTCCTCGGTCTGCACGCAGTTGACGGCGACCCGCACCGCGCGCGTGCCGAGCCGTACCGCGCCCGGCGGGAGCCCCGCGGCGAGCCGCCGCGGCACGGACGCCGCGCCCGTCGCGGGCAGGCACGTACGGCCGCGGGCGAAGCCGCGCAGCACCAAGTCGGCGCAGCGGCTGGAGGTTTGCAGCTCCGGGTCGCACAACAGGGCGGCCAGCAGCGGCCGTACGAAGCCCTCGACGGTCCGCGGCGCGAAACCGCGTGCGCTCAGCGCCCGCGCGGCGGTCGTCTCGGGGCGGCTGGCGAGCCGTGAGGCGGGCGTCGCGGCAAGGCGGTTGAGGGTGGTGCCGAGCCGGGCCCGGTCCAGCGTGGAGCCGATCGGGGCACGGGCCGAGCCGCGAACGGTACGGGAGCCGCGCGCGTCACCGACCCGGTAACCGCGCCCGTCGGCTCTGACCAGGGCGCCGGGCGCGAGCGGCGCCAGCGGCAGCCCCCGCAGCCCCGGCGTGCGGCGCAGTTCCGGATAGGACGTGTTGAGCAGGTGAGCGCCGCGGTCGAGCCGGAAGCCGTCCACCACGTCGGTGGCCATGCGGCCGCCGACGTGGTCGGCGGCCTCCAGGACGGTGACCGACAGGCCGCCGCCGATGAGTTGATGCGCGGCGGACAGCCCGGATATGCCTGCGCCGATCACGACGACGTCCACGATTCCCGCGACGTCACGGCGTGCTGGTGAGAGCACTGTGCCCCTCCCCGAGGTCGGGTTCGAATCCCCGCTCACGTCGGCGTCACGCCCGAGGCGTCGCAGAACGCTGGTAAAGGTCATGCCCTCATCAAAGCCATCTGATGCCGGGGCAACCCGCCGATTCCAGCCCTTATCCAGCGCTTTTCGGCACCCCCGGCCGAATGTCTCCGGCCCGGTCACCTCTCCGGCCCGGTCACCTCTCCGGCCTGGTCACCTCTCCGGCCGCCGCCCGCGAGCCGCCCCGCCGCCCGTGCGACGCCCCGCCGCCCGCGAGCCGCCCCGCCCCGCCGTCGTAGGCGCCGCGGCAGCGGCTATTCGGCGAGAGCCGCCGTCACGGCCTGCGCGAATTCGGGAAAGGCGAAGCGGAAGCCGGAGTCCAAGAGGCGCTTGGGGCGGACCCGTTGGCTGCCGGTGACGTCCTGGGCCAGTTCGCCGAGGACCAGGCGCAGGACGGACTCCGGGACCGCGGCCACGGTGGGGCGGTGCAGGACGCGCCCCATCTCGGCGGTGATCTCACGGTTGGTCAGCGGCTCGGGCGCGGTGAGGTTGACCGGCCCGGACAGATCGGCCGTGTCCAGCGCGTGGCGAATGGCGGCCACCTCGTCGTGCAGGGCGATGAAGCTCCAGAACTGCCGCCCGTCGCCCAGGCGTCCGCCGAGCCCGGCCTTGAACAGCGGGAACAGCCGCGCCCACGCGCCGCCGCCCTTGGCGACGACCAGACCCGTACGGGGGTGGACGGTACGGATGCCGGCCGCGCGGGCGGGATCGGCCGCGGCCTCCCACTCCTGGCACAGCTCGGCCAGGAAGCCGCTGCCCACCGGGCTGTCCTCATCGACGGCCGTGTCGCCGGTGTCGCCGTAGATGCCGATGGCGCTCGCGCTGACCAGGACCCGAGGCGGGGTGTCGAGCGCGGCGGCGGCCTTGGCGACGGCGCCGGTGCCGAGCACCCGGCTGTCCACCAGCTCCTTCTTGCGGCTGTCGGTCCAGCGGCGGTCGCCGATCCCGGCGCCCGCCAGGTGCACGACGGCCTCGCAGCCCTCGAGACCCGCGGTGTCCACCGTGCCGCGCGCCGGATCCCAGCGCACCTCGGCGGGACCGACGGGCGCGCGCCGCACCAGCCGTACGACGTCGTGGCCGTCCGCGGCGAGCGAGCGGGACAGGGCGGAGCCGATCAGACCGGAGGAACCCGTGACTGCGATACGCATATTCGCATTGTGCCCGCCGACGGCCCGGGACGTCCGATGCCGGCGCGCGGCGCGCCATGACACAGTGACCGGCATGACCTCAGCGACCGTCCGGCCCGCGACCCGCGCCGACGACTCCGCCCTCGCGGCGCTCGACGCCCGTACCTGGTCCCCGCTGCACTCCGTACAGCCAGCCCCGGCGCCCGGCGCCGCCTTCTACGGCTCGCCCGACGGACACCGGTACGTCCTGGTCGCCGAGGCCGAGGGCCGGCTGGCCGGATATCTCAAGCTGGTCCCGCCGACCGCCCTGGCCTGCAACGCGCATGTGCGGCAGATACAGGGTCTGGCCGTCGACACCTGGGCGCGCGGGCGCGGCATCGCGCGCACGCTGATGGACGCCGCCGTCGCCGAGGCGCGGCGGCAGGGCGCCGTCCGGATCACCCTGCGGGTGCTGGGGCACAACGCCCCGGCCCGGCGGCTCTACGAGTCGGTCGGCTTCGCCGTGGAGGGCGTGCTGCCGGGGGAGTTCCTGCTGGACGGCGCCTACGTGGACGACGTCCTGATGGGCCGGGCGGTCGACCTCACGGCGGTCTGAGCCGACAGAACCGAGCCGACAGAACCGAGCCGACGGTGCCCCGTCGACAGAACCGAGCCGACAGAGCCCCGCCGACAGAGCCGAGCCGAGCGACAGAGCCGCGCCGACAGAACCCGACAGAACCGCGCCGCCAGAGCCGGCTCAGCCGAAGCGCGACCACAGCTGCGGATACCGCTCCGCCATCGCCCGCTCGTCGTCCATGTCCAGCGACTCACCCTCCGGCTGCTCCGGCTGCGCGAGTTCGAGGTCCGGCAGCCGGACCCCGGTGAGCTGCTCGTACGCCTCGTCCGCCGCGTAGCCCAGATCCTCCGCGTCGCCGTCCGTCTCCGGGTCGAACTCGGTGACGAGGAAGGCCAGGTCGTCGGGGGCGGCCAGACCGCCCTCGAAGACATGGCGGCCCTGGCCGATCAGCCAGCAGCGGAAGTAGTCGAAGGACTCGTCGTCCGCGCCGCCCAGCATGATGTCGGCGGCGCCCCACAGATCCCAGCGGAAGGCCCGGACGAACCGGGTCTCGAAGTGCCGGGCGAAGTCCACCACGGAGTCCGGGTCGAGCTGGGCCAGCCGCTCGATCAGCAGGTCGGCATGCTCCTCCGGATCGCCGTCCGCCGCCTCTCGCGTACGGTCGACGATCTCCCAGAACTCCGTCTCGTCCATCACTGGTCCAGCTTCCCGGTTGCCGCGCGCACCCGCACGCGGAGTGCCCCGGATGCGCCCGTGTCGTTACGGACTCCATCCGTGCGGGGTGGGTCGCCCACTGTACGAGGTCCGGGGGGTCAGCGCCGACCGAGGGTGAGCTGGTACTCGACCGTGCGGCGCAGCGGCCGGAAGCCGAGCGCCGTGTTGAGGGCCAGCATGTGGCGGTTGTCGTCGGCGTTGTCCGTCTGCACGGCGGTGAGCTGCGGGAATTCCTCCCGTACCCGGCGCAGCATCTCGGCCTTCACCCACAGCCCGAGGCCGTGGCCGCGGTGCGCGGGGAGGACGGCCGTGTCGTACTGCTGGGCGGTGCCCGCGCCCTCCGCCGGGATCACCAGCTCGGTGTAACCGGCGACGGAGCCGTCGAGCGCGTCCACCGCGGCGACCGTCAGCAGTTGCTCGCCGCGCCGGGCGATCACCTCGGCGGCCTCGCGGACCGCGGCCACGTCCCAGCGCACCTCGCCGAAGTCCATGGCACCGGTCGGCATGTCGTCCATGGCGCGCCGGGCGTCCGCGAAGCTCTCGGCGAGCGCGTCGGGGACGACCCCGTCCCAGGACGTCAGCCGGTAGCCGGGGTGCGGGACGTCGGGGAGCTTGTGGATACGGTCGGGTACGTCGTCGAGCGCGAGCCGCTGCCAGGTCAGCCGCAGGACCGGATGGAAGTCGCGGGTGGCCAGAAATCCCTCGTGCGGGGTACCCGCCATGACCTCGGTGACCACGCTGCGGCAGCCCGCCTCGGCCGCGGCCTCGGTCACCGTGGACAGCAGCCGCGAGCCGGTGCCCAGCCGCCGGTAGGCGGGGTGGACGGTCATCCTGACCTCGGCGAGGTGGCTGCGCCCCGGTTCGCTGAACAGCCGCAGGGTCGCGGTGGCCACCGGCTCCTCGTTCGCGTTGCGCACCAGCCACAGCAGCAGCCTGCTGCGGTTCCCCGTCGTCGTCAGCTTCGCCTGGAGGGCGGTGGCGGACAGCACGGGCTCACCTGGCCGGTCGTGTGCGAGAGCGGCCGACTGCACCCGGTGCCAGGCGCGGAAATCCTCGGCGGTCGGAGCCGTCAGAGGGCTGGGATTTGGTGGCATCCGAGGGAACGTAGCCGGTAGCTGTATGCGCCCGCAATCTCTTTCCGGCCAGGACGGGAGCGGGCGCTAGCCGATTCACGCACCTCTCGCGTTCCACCGGGCCGCACCCGTACCGCCGCACATCCCGTACGGTACGGGCCGCGCGCGGTTTCGCGGGCTCTGCGGAGGGCCGCCGCGGCCGGTGGCACGGGGTGACTCGCGGGTGGCCGGAAACGTCTGCTGAAACCTATGAATATTCTCTGAGGCGGATACGGCCGCGCGGGGTGCGAAGGTCCGCGCGCGGCCGTACCAGGGCTGTTCGGGGCGCGGACGGGGCGCGTACCGCGCCCGTCCGCCATCGGCCTTACAGGCCGTACCGCTCGGCGGCCTCCTTGACCGTCTCGGGCTTGATGTCGCCGCGCCGGGCGAGCGCGGCGAGCGCCGCGACCACCAGGGACCGCGGGTCCACCCCGAAGTGGCGGCGGGCCGCGTCGCGGGTGTCGGACAGGCCGAAGCCGTCGGTGCCCACCGACGTCCAGTCCTGCTCCACCCACTGCGCGATCTGGTCGGGCACCGCCCGCATCCAGTCGCTGACCGCGACCACGGGACCCGGCGCGCCTTCCAGCGCCCGCGTCACGTACGGCACCCGCTCCTCGCCGCGCAGCCGGGCCGCGTCGCACTCCAGCGCCTCGCGCCGCAGCTCGGTCCAGGACGGCGCGGACCACACGTCGGCGGCCACACCCCACTCCTGCGCCAGCATCCGCTGCGCGTCCAGCGCCCAGTGGATCGCGGTGCCGGACGCCAGCAGTTGCAGCCTGGCCGCGTCCGCCGCCGGGTCCTGCGCCTGCTGGAAGCGGTAGAGGCCCTTGAGGATGCCGTCCTCGACGCCCTCGGGCATCGCGGGCTGCACCTTCGGCTCGTTGTAGACCGTCAGGTAGTAGAAGACGTCCTCGGCGTCCGGCCCGTACATCCGCCGCAGACCCTCGCGGACGATCACCGCGACCTCGTACGCGAACGCCGGGTCGTACGAGAGCGCCGCCGGGTTGGTGGAGGCGATCAAGTGCGAGTGGCCGTCGGCGTGTTGCAGGCCCTCGCCGGTCATCGTGGTCTTGCCCGCGGTGGCGCCGATCACGAAGCCGCGGCCGAGCTGGTCGGCCAGCGCCCAGAACTGGTCGGCGGTCCGCTGCCAGCCGAACATCGAGTAGAAGATGTAGAACGGGATCATCGGCTCGCCGTGCGTCGCGTACGCGGTCGCGGCGGCCGTGAAGTCGGCGAGCGAACCGGCCTCGGTGATCCCCTCGTTGAGGATCTGACCGTCCTTCGCCTCCTTGTAGTACAGGAGTTGGTCGCGGTCGACCGGGTCGTACGTCTGCCCCTTCGGCGAGTACAGACCCGCGGAGGGGAACAGCGACTCCATGCCGAAGGTGCGGGCCTCGTCGGGGACGATCGGCACCCAGCGGCGGCCGGTCTCCTTCTCCCGCATCAGGTCCTTGACCAGCCGCACGAACGCCATCGTGGTGGCGATCTCCTGCGTGCCAGAACCCTTCTCCAGTGCCTTGTACGCCTTGTCCGGCGGCAGCGGCAGCGGTTTGGCGACCACCTTGCGGGCCGGGGCGAGACCCCCGAGCGCCGCCCGCCGCTCGCGCAGGTACCGCACCTCGGGCGAGTTCTCCCCGGGGTGCCAGTACGGGACCACGTCCGCGTCCAGCGCGCTGTCCGGGATCGGCAGCTCCAACAGGTCGCGCATCGTACGGAACTGAGCGCCCGTCAGCTTCTTCATCTGGTGGTTGGCGTTGCGCGACTCGAAGCCCGCGCCCAGCGTCCAGCCCTTGACGGTCTGCGCCAGGATCACCGTCGGCGCGCCCTTGTGCTCGACGGCCGCGCGGTAGGCCGCGTAGACCTTGCGCGGCTCGTGCCCCGCGCGCGAGCTCTGGAACAGCTCGGTCAGCTTGGCGTCGGTCAGCCGGGCGCCGATCGTGCGCAGCGAGGGGTCCGCGCCGAAGAAGTGCTCGCGCAGATAGGCCGCGTCCCGCGTGGCGTACGTCTGGAACTGCGCGTCCGGGACCTCGCGCAGCCGCTTGAGCAGCGCGCCGTCCACGTCCTGGGCGAGCACGTCGTCCCAGGCCGCGCCCCACAGCGACTTGACCACGTTCCAGCCCGCCGCGCGGAACTGGGACTCCAGCTCCTGCACGATCTTGAAGTTGGGGCGGACCGGGCCGTCGAGCCGCTGGAGATTGCAGTTGATGACGAAGGTGAGGTTGTCCAGGCCCTCGCGGCCGGCCAGCGCCAGGGCGGCGGTCGACTCGGGCTCGTCCATCTCGCCGTCACCGAGGAACGCCCACACGTGGGAGTCCGAGGTGTCCTTGATGCCGCGGTGCTCCAGATAGCGGTTGAACCGCGCCTGGTAGATCGCCGACAGCGGGCCGAGGCCCATCGAGACGGTGGGGAACTCCCACAGCCAGGGCAGCCGCCGCGGGTGCGGGTACGAGGGCAGGCCGTCGCCGTTCGCCTCCTGGCGGAAGCGGTCGAGCTGGCCCTCGGTCAGCCGCCCGTCGAGGAACGCGCGGGCGTAGATGCCGGGGGAGGCGTGGCCCTGGAGATAGAGCTGGTCCCCGCTGCCCGCGCCCTCCTTGCCCCTGAAGAAGTGCTGGAAGCCGGTCTCGTAGAGCCAGGCCGCCGAGGCGAAGGTCGCGATGTGGCCGCCGAGGCCCAGGCGGCTGCCGCGGGTGACCATGGCCGCCGCGTTCCACCGGTTCCACGCGGTGATCCGCGCCTCCAGTGCCTCGTCGCCCGGGTAGGCGGGCTCGGCGGAGGTCGGGATCGTGTTGATGTACTCGGTTTCGAGCAGCGACGGAAGCCCGACGCCCGCCCCGGCGCTTTCCAGGGTGCGACGCATCAGATACGCGGCCCGGTGCGGACCGGCCGCCTTGGCGACCGCCTCCAGCGACGCGAGCCACTCCGAGGTCTCTTCCGGGTCGCGGTCCGGGATCTGGTCGAGCTGGCCCCGCGGGGGGCGTACGTCGTCGGGCATGGGTGCCGCCTTCGAACGGAGGTTGGGGGTGGGGAATGCGCTTGTCGGCACGACAGGGCTGTTCCCCACCGACGACGATACGCCGACGATCGATGATCGATCAATGGCTTCCGGGCCAGTAATTCCAAGACGGCACGGGGTGCCAGACCTTAAGGCACGGGGTGCCTCGGCCTTGTGGCCTTGCATGTCACGGAAACCGCCGGCCGCCGGGGCCGCGGGGATGTCGTCAGACCTGGGGAGCGCAGCTCAGGACGTGGGACTTGATGAGACCGCAGATGTCCGGGTCGCGGCGTACGAAGGCGTCGACTATGTCCTGGTGCTCGGCCGCGTACGGGCGGGGCTCCGGGCTCAGCCAGCGGATGGACAGCGTCGTCCAGACCTCGATGCCCAGCGACTCCCAGGCGTGCAGCAGCACCGCGTTGTCGGCCGCGCGCACCAGCTCGTGGTGGAAGGCGACGGTGTGCCTGACCTGGGCCTCGCTGTCCAGGGCTGCGTCGGCGTCGCGCAGGGCGGCCACCTCGCGCTCGAGGGCGGCGGGGTCGGCGGCGAGCCGGGCCGCGGCCAGTTCCGCGGCGACCTGTTCGAGCCCGGCGCGCACCGGATAGCTCTCCTTGAGGTCGGCGGCGGTCAGGCTCCGTACGCGTACGCCCTTGTTCGGCGCGGACTCGATCAGCCGCAGCGTCTCCAGCTCCCGCAGCGCCTCCCGCACCGGCGTCTGGCTGACCTGGAGCTCCACCGCGATCCGGCGCTCCACGATCCGCTCGCCCGGCTTCCAGCGCCCGCTCACGATGCCTTCGAGGATGTGCTCCCGGATCTGCTCACGCAGGCTGTGGACGACCAGGTGCTGGACGACGGCAGGGGCCATGGGGCGCTCCTTCACGGTTTGCGTGACATAGACGATACGACCAGGAAGCGGCGCTGCCTCCCCGCAGGCCGCTGCGGGGGCCCGCCGGGACGCGAAGGAGCCCCCGTCCCGGAAGAGGGACGGGGGCTCCTTCGTACACGCCGTACAGGCCCGTGTGCGGCCTTACAGGCCCAGCTCGACCTCGAACTCGCCCGCTTCGAGGATCTCCTTGACCGCCGTCAGGTAACGGGCGGCGTCCGCGCCGTCCACCAGCCGGTGGTCGTAGGAGAGCGCCAGGTACGTCATGTCCCGGACGCCGATGACCGTGCCGTCGGGGGTCTCGACGACCACCGGGCGCTTGACGGTCGCGCCGACACCGAGGATGGCGGCCTGGTTCGGCGGCACGATGACCGTGTCGAACAGCGCGCCGCGCGAACCGGTGTTGCTGATCGTGAAGGTCGCGCCCGCCAGGTCGTCCGGGGTGATCTTGCTGGCCCGCACGTTGCCCGCGAGCTCCGCGGTCTTCTTGGCGATACCGGCGATGTTGAGGTCGCCCGCACCCTTGATGACCGGGGTCATCAGACCGCGCTCGGAGTCCACCGCGATCCCGATGTTCTCGGAGTCGAAGTAGGTGATCGTGCCCTCGTCCTCGTTGATCCGGGCGTTGATGACCGGGTGGGCCTTCAGCGCCTGGGCCGCCGCCTTGACGAAGAACGGCATCGGGGACAGCTTCACGCCCTCACGGGCCGCGAAGGCGTCCTTCGCCGCGTTGCGCAGCCGCATCACGCGGGTCAGGTCCACCTCGACGACGCTGGTGAGCTGCGCCTGCGAGTGCAGGGCCTTCATCATGTTGTCGCCGATGACCTTGCGCATCCGGGTCATCTTGACCGTCTGGCCGCGCAGCGGCGACACCGAGGGCGCCGCCTTCTGGGCCGCGGCGGGCGCCGGCTTCGACGCGGCGGCCTTGGCGGCCTCCGCGGCGGAGATGACGTCCTGCTTGCGGATGCGGCCGCCGACGCCGGTGCCGCGCACCGAGCCGAGGTCCACGCCGCTCTCCGAGGCGAGCTTGCGGACCAGCGGGGTGACGTAGGCGCCGTCGTCACCGCTGGTGGCGACGGGAGCCGGGGCGGCCGGGGCCACCGGAGCGGGCGCCGGAGCCGGAGCGGCGGGCGCGGGCGCGGCGGGCGCGGGAGCCGGTGCGGCGGCGACAGGCGCGGGGGCCGGTGCCGGAGCGGCCGGAGCGGCCGGTGCGGGAGCCGGTGCGGCGGGGGCGGGAGCCGCGGGGGCCGGAGCCGGAGTCGGGGCGGGTGCCTCGGCGGGAGCCGGGGCCGCGGGCGCGGGTGCCGCGGCCGGGGCGGCACCAGCGGCGCCGACCACGGCCAGCTTCGCGCCGACCTCCGCGGTCTCGTCCTCCTGGACCAGGATCTCCAGCAGGGTGCCCGCCACCGGCGACGGGATCTCGGTGTCGACCTTGTCGGTCGAGACCTCCAGCAGCGGCTCGTCGGCCTCGACGCTCTCGCCGACGGCCTTCAGCCAACGGGTCACGGTGCCCTCGGTGACGGACTCACCGAGCGCGGGCAGGACGACGTCGGTACCGCTCGCGCCGCCGCCACCGCTGGCCGCCTCGGCGGTCGGGGCGGGCGCGGGCGCCGCCTGCTCGGTGGACGGAGCCGCCTGAGCGGGCTCGGGAGCCGCAGGTGCCTGGGCGGGCTCGGGAGCCGCGGGCGCCTGGGCGGGCTCGGGCTCGGCCGCCGCAGCCGGGGCAGCCGCGGGCGCGCCGCCGCCGCTGCCGTCGTCGATGACGGCCAGCTCGGCGCCGACCTCGACCGTCTCGTCCTCGGCGACCTTGATGGACGCGAGCACGCCGGACGCGGGGGAGGGGATCTCGGTGTCGACCTTGTCGGTCGAGACCTCGAGCAGCGGCTCGTCGGCCTCGACGCGCTCGCCCTCGGCCTTCAGCCAGCGGGTGACAGTGCCCTCGGTCACGCTCTCGCCGAGCGCCGGCAGGGTTACGGAAACCGCCATGGTTGCGGTTACTCCTAACGATCTGTGCGGATGGGGTGGCGTGGAGGAGGGTCAGTCGTGCGAGTGCAGCGGCTTGCCCGCGAGGGCCAGGTGGGCCTCGCCGAGCGCCTCGCTCTGGGTCGGGTGCGCGTGGATGAGCTGCGCGACCTCGGCGGGCAGCGCCTCCCAGTTGTAGATGAGCTGGGCCTCGCCCACCTGCTCACCCATCCGGTCACCGACCATGTGGACGCCGACGACGGCGCCGTCGCGCACCTGGACGAGCTTGACCTCGCCGGACGTCTTGAGGATCTTGCTCTTGCCGTTGCCCGCCAGGTTGTACTTCAGCGTGACGACCTTGTCCGCGCCGTACAGCTCCTTGGCCTTCGCCTCGGTGATGCCGACGGAGGCGACCTCCGGGTGGCAGTACGTGACGCGCGGGACACCGTCGTAGTCGATCGGCACGGTCTTGAGACCGGCCAGCCGCTCCGCCACGAGGATGCCCTCGGCGAAGCCGACGTGCGCGAGCTGGAGCGTCGGGACCAGGTCGCCGACGGCCGAGATCGTCGGCACGTTGGTGCGCATGTACTCGTCGACCAGGACATAGCCGCGGTCCATCGCGACGCCCTGCTCCTCGTACCCCAGGCCCTGCGAGACCGGGCCGCGGCCGATGGCGACCAGCAGCACCTCGGCCTCGAAGGTCTTGCCGTCCGCCAGGGTGACCTTCACACCGCTGTCGGTGTACTCGGCGCTCTGGAAGAAGGTGCCCAGGTTGAACTTGATGCCGCGCTTGCGGAAGGCGCGCTCCAGCAGCTTGGAGCTGTTCTCCTCCTCGACCGGCACCAGGTGCGGCAGACCCTCGACGATGGTCACGTCGGTGCCGAAGGACTTCCACGCCGAGGCGAACTCGACGCCGATCACGCCGCCGCCCAGGATGATCGCCGACTGCGGCACCCGGTCCAGGACCAGCGCGTGGTCGGAGGAGATGATCCGGTCGCCGTCGATGGTCAGGCCCGGCAGCGACTTCGGTACGGAACCGGTCGCGAGCAGGACGTGCCGGCCCTGGATCCGCTGGCCGTTCACATCGACCGAGGTGGGGGAGGACAGCTTCCCCTCGCCCTCGATGTACGTCACCTTGCGCGAGGCCACCAGGCCCTGGAGGCCCTTGTACAGGCCCGCGATCACATCGTCCTTGTACTTGTGGACGGCCGCGATGTCGATGCCCTCGAAGGTGGCCTTCACGCCGAACTGCTCGCTCTCGCGAGCCTGGTCCGCGATCTCACCGGCGTGCAGCAGCGCCTTGGTGGGAATGCAGCCGTTGTGCAGACAGGTGCCCCCGAGCTTGTTCTTCTCGATCAGGGCGACGTCCAGTCCCAGTTGCGCGGCACGCAGCGCGGCTGCGTAGCCGCCACTGCCGCCGCCGAGGATCACTAGGTCGAAAACAGTGCTGGCGTCGTTCGCCACGTCACGTCCTCCATGCATGGGTTCGCCGGAGCCGGTCCACCATGACCGGGCGGCGGCTTTGGTTCGGCCGCTTTGTCTAAAAGGGGGCCCTGTCGTGCCGAACCACATCTTCGCACTTGTTCGCGGCGGACGGGTCATCGGCCTGTGGGGTGAGACCCGTCGAATACGGCCCCGGACGCGCCGTCCGGGGCCGTAAGTGACCTATCTCACCTGTTCGGAGCAGGGTGCGGCGCGGCGGTCAGAGGAGATCGCCGTCCGCGGCCTGGTGGGCCAGGCTGAGCAGGGTGCGGACCGCGGTGCCGGTGCCGCCCTTGGGGGTGTAGCCGAAGGGCGCGCCCTCGTGGAAGGCGGGGCCCGCGATGTCGAGGTGGGCCCAGGTGATGCCCTCGCCGACGAACTCCTTCAGGAACAGCCCCGCGATCAGGCCGCCGCCCGGCCGCACACCCATGTTGGCGATGTCGGCGGTGGGGGAGTCGAAGGTCTTGCGCAGCTCCTTGGGGAGCGGCATCGGCCAGGAGTCCTCGCCCGCGGCCAGCGCCGCGGTGTGGATCCGGGTACGGAAGCCGTCGTCGTTCGACATGATGCCGAACCGGCCCTCGCCCAGCGCCAGCACCATCGCGCCGGTCAGCGTCGCCACGTCGACGATCGCGTCCGGGGCCTCCTCGGAGGCGCGGGCCAGCGCGTCGGCCAGCACCAGACGGCCCTCGGCATCGGTGTTCAGCACCTCCACCGTCGTGCCGCTGTACATCTTCAGCACGTCGCCGGGGCGCGTGGCGCCGCCGCCCGGCATGTTCTCGGCCAGCGCGAGCCAGCCGGTCACATTGACCTCGAGGCCGAGCTTCGCGGTCGCCACGACCGCGGCGAACACCGCGGCGGCGCCGCTCATGTCGCACTTCATCGTCTCGTTGTGCCCCGGCGGCTTCAGCGAGATGCCGCCCGAGTCGTACGTGATGCCCTTGCCGACGAAGGCGAGGGTACGGGTCGCCTTGGCGTGGGTGTACGCCACCCGGACCAGCCGCGGCGGCGTCGCCGAGCCCTGGCCGACGCCGAGGATGCCGCCGTAGCCGCCCTTGGCCAGCGCCTTCTCGTCCAGCACCTCGACCTTGAGGCCGTGCTCCTTGCCCGCCGCCTGTACGGCGGCGGCGAACGCCTTCGGGTTCAGGTCGTTGGGCGGGGTGTTGATCAGGTCGCGCGCCCGGTTCACCTCGGCGCCCACCGCGACGGCGCGGGCCGCCGCGGCCTTGTGCGCCTTGTCGCGCGGCTTGGCACCGGTCACGGCGACCTCGCCGAGCGTGCCCTTGCCGTTCTCGGCCTGGTACGTGGTGAACGCGTACGCGCCCAGCAGCGCGCCGGTGGCGACCGCTTCCAGGTCCGCCGGGTCGGCGGCGGGCAGCGCGAACGCCGCCTTCTTCGCGCCGCCGAGCGCGCGGGCGGCGACGCCCGCGGCCCTGCGCAGCGCCTCGGCGTCGAAGCCGGTGCCGTCCTCGGGGGTGTCGCCGAGGCCGACCGCGACCACCACCGCGGACTTCAGGCCCGCGGGTGCCGGGAGCTTGGTCACCTCGCCGTCCGCACCCGAGGCGCCCAGCGTCTCCAGTACGGCGGCCAGCTTTCCGTCGAACGCCTTGTCCACCGCCTCCGCCCCCGGTGCGACCTTGGGGCCCTTGGCCCCTTTGGTCACGCCCACGACGACGGCGTCCGCACGCAACGCTGCGGCGGAGGAGGTACTGAGTGTCAGAGCAGTCACGGTGGAGGGGGTCCTATTCGGTCGAGGTCCTGTGCTGCGGCCGGTTGGTTGGCCCGGCCCGGCCCGGGGCATCGTATTCCGCCACATCAGCGGGGCGGCACGCGCCCGTTGCCCAATCCCCGACCCTACGCCTGCGGCGCGCTCCCCCACCCACCCCTCTCCCGCCACTCCTCCCCGCCCCCCACCTGCCGCCGCGTGCGCGCGCTCACCCACGACGCTTCGGCAGGTCATGACCCGCCTCGGCGGGGCAGTTCGGTTGTCCCCGGATCACCCGCCGGTGGGGGCTGATCGCGCAGTTCCCCGCGCCCCTTCGGGGCACGTCCTGGGCGAGGCGTCGCGTGGCGCAGGGCGGTGCGCCGAGTTTTTTGGGGGCGCGGGGAACTGCGCGACAAGCCACGATGCTCCCGCGGGTCACCGCACGCCCCGGGGGGCAGTTCGGTTGTCGCCGGGCCACCGGCCGGTGGGGGGTTGCTCGCGCAGTTCCTCGCGCCCCTTCGGGGCACGTCCTGGGTCAGGGGTGCGGGGAACGCTGTCGCGGGTCACCGCACGGCCCGGAGGGGGTCAGCGCAGGGCCAGGAGGAGGAGGGAGGTGGTGGTGGCGGTTTCGCAGAGGGCGCCGAAAACGTCGCCGGTGGTGCCGCCGAGGCGGCGGACGGCGTGGCGGAGGAGGAGTTCGGCGCAGAGGAGGGCGAGGGCGGCGGAGAGGCCGGCGCGGAGGGGGGTGAGGCCGCCGAAGGGGAGGCCGGCGGCGCAGGCGAGGGCGCAGCAGAGGACGCCGGCCGACCAGGCCCCCCGCAGGGACACGCCGGAGGCGACGGCGGCGCCGAGGCCGCCGGGCCGGGCGGCGCGTACACCCGTACGGCAGGCGAGCGTCATGGCGGCGCGGCCGAGGACGGCGGACAGCACGGCGGCGGTGCAGCCGTAACGCCAGCCGTGCGCGTAACAGGAGGCGAGGGCGGCGGTCTGGGCGAGCAGGACCAGCACGAGGGTGAGGACGCCGAAGGGCCCGATGTCGGACTGCTTCATGACGCGCAGCGCCCCCTCGGCGGGCAGCCCGCTGCCGAGACCGTCGGCGGTGTCGGCGAGCCCGTCCAGGTGCAGGCCGCGAGTGGCGACGGCGGGCACGGCGACCGCCCCGACGGCGGCGAGCAGCGGGCTCGCGCCGAGTGCGGTCAGGACGCCGCCGCCGAGCGCGGCGCCGAGACCGACGACGGCGCCGACCAGCGGCGCGGCCAGCATCCCGCCGCGCGCCGCCGCCCGGTCCCAGCGCGTCACCGTCACCGGCAGCACGCTGAGCGTGCCGAAGGCGAAGCGCAGGGCGTCGCCGACGGTCGCCCTGCCGCCGGGCTCGGGCAAAGGCTCGGGCGAGGGCCCGGACACGGGTTCGGGTTCGGGTTCGGGTTCGGGTTCGGTCACCGCGTGAGGCTATCGCGCCAGTTCAGCGTGGTCGCGGGCTCAGCGCACCAGGTCGGCGTGGTCGTCGCCGCCGTCCCCCGAGGGGCCGTCCCCGGAGGAATCGGTACGGCGCCGCCGCCGCGCCCACCAGGTCTCGACGGCGAAGAGCAGCAGGACGGCGATGATCGCGGTCAGGTGCTCGTAACCGGCGAGATTGGCGAGGGCGAGCACCTCGATGACCATGGACATGGCCACGGCCGCCGCCGTCCACCAGGCGTGGTACCGGCAGGCGACGTACACCCCGAGCGCGACGACCGCGGCGGAGGGCCCGGTGTCGCGGCCGATGAGTTCGACTACGGGCAGCCCGAGGAAGCCGTCGGGGCCGACCCAGTACGAGTAGCGGGCGAAGGTCGTGCCGGCCAGCGTCGTGTACAGCGCGATGGCCAGCGTCCGGCGCGCGCCCAGCGTCGTCTCGGCGATCCCGAAGACCACCACGACCTGGATGACAAGTCCCCAGATCGGCAGCGTCGGATCGGGGATGAACAGCGACAGGGGCGTGCGCAGCAGCGCCTTCCACCACGGCAGGGTGCAGTAGATGCCGCCGAGCCGGTCCACCCAGTCGCTCGGCCCCTGCGCGTGCTGGACGAGCTGGAGGCAGAGGATGCCCACGCAGGACCACAGCGTCAGCGGAATCGCCCGCAGCCCGCGCGCCCAGAGCCGGTCGCGTACGTCGTACGCCATCTGCCCCCACTCGGCGCGCGCGAACTCCCGCACCTTGTCGGACGCGCTCACCGCGCCTCCGCGGGGCCGGGCCCCCCGGCGGCCCGCGCGGGGCCCCTCACTTGGCGGTGAACCGTTCTCTGCGGCGCAGTGGCGACGGCATTCTGGGCGCTTCGAGGAAACCCTCGGCGCGGGCGCCCGCGATACCGATCCGGGGCAGTTCGCTGGACTTGCCGAAGAGCAGATAGCGGGGCTCCCAGATCGGGCGGAATTTGGCGTTCGCCCGGTACAACGACTCGATCTGCCACCAGCGCGAGAAGAACGTCAGCAGCGACCGCCACACCCGCAGGACGGGCCCCGCGCCGAGCCGTGAGCCGCGCTCGAAGACCGACCGGAACATCGCGAAGTTCAGCGAGATCTGCTCCACGCCGACCTCGTCCGCCCGCTGGACGAGTTCGATCACCATGTACTCGATCAGCCCGTTGTCCGCGCCCCGGTCACGCCGCATCAGGTCAAGCGACAGCCCGCGCGGACCCCACGGCACCAGGCTCAGCAGCGCCCTGGGCACGCCGTCGCCGTCGTGGCACTCGACCATCACGCACTGCCCGTCGCCCGCGTCGCCCAGCCGCCCCAGCGCCATCGAGAAGCCGCGCTCGGTGCCGCCGTCCCGCCACCGGTCGGCCCGCTCCAGCAGCGCCGCCATCTCCGCGGCCGGGATGTCGGCGTGCCTGCGGATGCGTACGGTGCAGCCGGAGCGCGCGACCCGGTTGTACGCCTGCCGGACCGTCCGCATCGCGCGGCCCTCAAGGGTGAACTCGGCGGTGTCCACGATGGCTTCGTCGCCCAGCTCCAGCGCGTCCAGGCCGTGCCGGGCGTAGACCGTACCGGCCTCCTCGCTCGCGCCCATCACGGCGGGCACCCACGCGTGCCCCGCCGCCTCCGCCAGCCACGCCTCGATGGCGCCGGGCCACGCCTCGGGGTCGCCGATCGGGTCGCCGGACGCCAGCGAGACACCGCCCACCACCCGGTAGGCGATGGCCGACTTGCCGCTGGGCGACCAGATGACGCTCTTGTCGCGGCGCAGCGCGAAGTAGCCGAGCGAGTCGCGGTCGCCGTGCCGGTCGAGCAGGCCGCGCAGCCGCTCCTCGTCCGCCGGGCACAGCAGCGCCCGGCCGCGCGGCGAGCGGAAGGCGACGAAGAGCACGAGCAGGAAGAGCAGGGCGCTCATGGCGTTGATGACGACGTCCACCCAGCCGGGCGTGGAGATGGTCAGCGAGCCGCTGTCGTCCGGCACCAGGGACACCAGCCGCAGGACGGCGTAGCCGAGGCAGTCGCCGAAGCCCGCGCCCTGGTCGTCGTTGGTGACCGTGACCAGCGCGGTGCCGAGCAGCGCGGCCAGCGGCAGACCGGCGGCGGCCACCAGGGCCGCGTCCCGCGGGTTGGCGGGGTCGCCCTTCGCCCGGAACTCGCCGCGGCCGACGAGCAGCGCCGCCAGGAAGGCGGCGGTGAGCGCCAGCGAGATCCAGTTCTGCGCGTGCCGGTGGATGTCGGGCCACACCATGCTGACCGACAGCGCGGCCAGGAACAGCCCGCACAGCACGAGGTTGAGGATCCACGCGGCGCGCTTGCGGCGGCGCATGGTGACGGCCAGGAAGAGGGCGAAGGCGCCGGAGGTGAAGCCCGCGCTCAGCAGGTACGGGGTGAAGTAGTCCTCGACGTTGTGGCGGCGGATGTCCTGGCCGAAGGAGACCCAGACGGCGCCGAGGAGATTCACGCACGCGACGGTGCGCAGGTAGCGGACGGCGAAGGTGGCCGCGCGTCCCGGACACGCGTGAGGGCGCGGCTGTGTGCTGGTGGTGCTGCCCGTTCCCATAGGAGGGGATTTTATGACGTAATGCCCGATTTGGGGTCGCGCCGGGCCGCTCGCACCTCGGCGGGGACGGTTCCGCCGAGGGGCTTTTCGGTTACGAGGCGGGGTCGGCTTCCGGCTGCGGCGCCGGCGCTGTCTCGGCCTTTGCCTGCGGTTCTGCCTCTTCGGGGTCCTTGGCTTCCTCGGTGTCCTCGGTGTCCTCGGCGTCCTTCTCCGGCTCCGGGGCCGGCTTCTCCGCCGGGTACGGGAGTTCGGCCGACAGCGCCGCCGCGGCCTGGAGGAGGGGGAGGGCCAGCAGGGAGCCGGCCGCGCCGCCGAGGTGCACGCCCTGGTCGAGCAGCGGTTCGAGGGAGATCCGGTCCAGCGCCTTCGCCTGGCCCGGCTCGCCGCTGGCGTGACCCGCCAGCCACCAGTCCGGCGCCCGGAAGGCGATCCGCTGGGCGACCAGCGCGCACGCGGCGCTGACGACTCCGTCGAGGACCACCGGGAGCTTGCGGACCGCCGCCTGGAGCAGGAAGCCGGTCATCGCGGCGAAGTCGGCGCCGCCGACCGCGGCCAGCAGCGCGAGCTGGTCGCCGAGGACCGGGCGGGCCCGGCGCAGCGCGTCACGGATCGCGGCGCACTTGCGCATCCACGCGAGGTCGTCGATGCCGGAGCCGCGGCCGGTGACGACGGAGGCGTCCGTGCCGCACAGCGCCGCGATCAGTACGGCGGCGGGCGTCGTGCCGCCGACGCTCAGGTCGCCGAGGAGTACGAGGTCCGTGCCGGAGTCCGCCTGCTCGTCCGCGACGGTCATGCCGACCCGGAACGCCTGCTCGGCCTCTTCCCGCGTCAGCGCGTCCTCGATGTCGATCCGGCCGGAGCCGCGGCGCACGCGGTGCGCCGTCACGTAGTCCGGCAGCTCGGACGGGTCGCAGTCCAGCGCCATGTCGATGACGTCGACGTGCGCGCCGTACTGGCGCGCCAGCACGCTGGCCGGTGCGGTGCCGTCCAGCACCGCCTTCACCAACTCGGTGGCCGTACCGGCCTTCCGCGCCGACACCTCCAGCGAGGCCACGCCGTGGTCGGCCGCGAAGATCAGCGCGCGCGGCGCCGCGATCGGCCCGGTCGGCACCTCGCCGCGCACCGCCGCCAGCCAGTCCGCCAGCTCGGCCGGTTTCCCCAGCCCTCCCGCCGGACGCACCAGCTTCTGCCAGCGCTCCTGCGAGTCGCGTCGAACCCCAGCGTCGGGCCGCTCCACGAGGGAGCCGAAGTCGTCCAAGTCGATGCCGCTCACCCGTGGAACCCTACCGGTCGCCTCGCCGGCGTGGCCTCACGGGTTCACCGCGCCGCTAGAAGGTCGGTTCGCCGTCCGCGCGAAGGACGGTGCGCCCCGTCAGGGGCGCGGGGAACTGCGCGGCCGGCACCCACCGGCCCGGTGGTCGGGGTACATCCGAACTGCCCCGCCGGGCCGGTGGTGACGTGCGGGAGCGTGGTGGCTGGTGGCGCAGTTCCCCGCGCCCCTAAAGACATGTGGCTGGCGCCCGGACAAGAGACGGTGCGCCTCGTGGGGGGCGCGGGGAACTGCGCGGGCGACCCACCATCGGCGGGTGGTCCGGGGACGGCCGCATTGCCCCGCCGGGGTGGGTGGTGTCGTGCGGGAGCGTGGTGGCTGGTGGCGCAGTTCCCCGCGCCCCTAAAGACATGTGGCTGGCGCCCGGACGAAAGACGGTGCGCCTCGTGGGGGGCGCGGGGAACTGCGCGGGCGGCACCCACCGGCCCGGTGGTCGGGATACATCCGATCTGCCCCGCCGGGGTGGGTGGTGTCGTGCGGGAGCGTGGTGGCTGGTGGCGCAGTTCCCCGCGCCCCTAAAGACACGTGGCTGGCGCCCGGACAAGAGACGGTGCGCCCCGTGGGGGGCGCGGGGAACTGCGCGGCCGGCCCCCATCGGCGGGTGGTCCGGGGACGACCGATCTGCCCCGCCGGGGCGGGTGGTGACGTGCGGGAGCGTTCCCCGCGCCGCTAGAAGGTCGGTTCGCCGTCCGGGCGAAGGGGTCAGCGGAGGGGGAGGGGGAGGCCGGATACGAGGAGGAGGACGGATTCGGATTCGGCGGCGACGGCGGCGTTGAGACGGCCGAGCTCGTCGCGGAAGAGGCGGCCGGAGGGGTGGGAGGGGACGACGCCGGAGCCGACTTCGTTGGACACGGCGACGACGGTGCGCGGGGTGCGGCGAAAGGCGGCGACGAGCTCGGCGGTACGGCCGCGGACCTCGTCGAGGGAAGCCCCCGGCGCCCAGGCGTCGGCCTTGTCGAGGACGGACGTGAGCCAGAGGCCGAGGCAGTCGATGAGCAGGGGCGGGCCGGGGGCGGTCAGCAGGGGGACGAGGTCGCAGGTCTCCTCGGTGCGCCACGAGGCGGGCCGGCGCTCGCGGTGGGCGGCCACCCGGCGGGCCCACTCGTCGTCGCCGTCGCGAGACCCCCCGGTGGCGACGTAGAGGACCCCGGGGAAACCGGCCAGCCGCCGCTCGGCCTCGGCGGACTTGCCCGAGCGGGCCCCGCCCAGCACGAGGGTCCGGCGCGGGATGTCCGGCACCTCCTGGTAGTCCCCGACGGTCAGCGTCGTACCGTCGGGGACCGCGCGGGCCCCGAGGGCCGCCAGCCGTCGGCCCAGCTCCGGCCGCGGCGGCGCCCCGTGGTCGAGGTGGACGGCGACCACGTCGGTGGTCGGCCCGACGGCGCCCGCGGCGCGCAGCCGGGCGAGGGCGTCCGGCCGTCCGACGGCGTCGAGCAGGACGAGGTCGTACGGCACCTGCCCGTCCGGCGTCCCGGCGGGCGCGCCGCCCGGCGGGAGGTAGAGCACGCGCAGCCCGTCGGGGGACTCGACGGCGTACCCGGTGCCGGGCGCGTCCATGGCGACGGCCTGCACATGGTGCCCGGTGATCAGCGCGAGCCGCTGCCCGTCGGGGACGCGGGTCGGGGCGGGCAGCCCCGGCGGGATCTCCACGGCCGGGCCGTCGTGCGGGTGCGAGAGCAGCACCAAGCGCAGCCCGCCGAGCGTGTGCCCGGCCCGCGCCGCGGCCAGCGCCACCCCGGGCGTCAGGTCGAGCAGCACCACACCGTCCACCAGAACGGCGGTCGCGCCGCGCGCGCCCGCGCCGACGGCGAGCGCGCACGCCGCGCAGGGGCAGTCGGGCAGCGGCAGCCCCTCGGGGCCGCCGGTGCCGAGCAGAGTCAGTTCCACGGGACGATCGTCTCGCGTCCTGCCGCGCCGGGCGCGCGGGGTCCGCCATGCGGAGACTCCCGATACGGCGAGGACTCCCGATACGCTGCGGTGCAGGCGGCACGCGCCCGGTGATCCCCGCAGCTCGCGGCGGCGGGAACGGGAGTGCGGGCGGCACGGTGGACCGACGGGACCGAGGAGAGACACACATGGCGTGGACGTGGCGGTTCGAGAAGGCCGACGGCACCGAGGTGCAGCCCGCGGTGCAGCCCGAGGAGTTCACCACACAGGGCGACGCGGAGTCCTGGGTGGGCGAGGTCTGGAAGGAACTGCTGGAAGGCGGCACCGACCAGGTCCACCTCTTCGACGGCGACACCAAGATCTACGGCCCGATGAGCCTGCACGGCGACGAGGACTGACCTCGGGGCCTGTCCGGAACGACGGCGGTGCCGCACCCGCGCACGGGGTGCGGCACCGCCGTCGTCATGCCGTACCGCGCTCACAACGAGCCCAGCGTGACCTCCACGGTCTTCGCCGCCCCGTCCTGCTCGTAGCCGACCCGCACCTTGTCGCCCGGCTTGTACGAGGCCAGCGCCTCCGTCAGCGTCTGCGCCGTGGTGATCGGCGTCGAGCCCAGCTTGGTGATCACGTCGCCAGTTTTGAGCCCGGCCTTCTCGGCGGCGCCCCCTTTGGTCACCGAGACGATCGCGGCGCCCGCGGGCTGGAGCCCGTTGTCCACGACGCCGCGCACGGTGATGCCGAGCGCCGCCCGGCCGGAGTCCACGACCTTGCCGTCCTTGATGATCTGGCCGGCGATCCGGGTGACCGTCGAGGACGGGATCGCGAAGCCGATGCCGGGCGCCGAGCCGCTGCCGAGCTGCGGGTCGGTCGCGGCCAGCGTCGGGATGCCGATGACCTGGTTGGCGAGGTTCACCAGCGCGCCGCCGCTGTTGCCCGGATTGATGGACGCCGAGGTCTGCACCATGTCGGGGATGGTCGCGCCGGTCCCGCCGCCCGTGGCGCCCTCGCTGACCGTGCGGCCGGTCGCCGACACGATGCCCTCGGTGACGCTGCTCGACAGCCCCAGCGGATTGCCCATCGCCAGCACGATCTGGCCGACCGCCACCTTCGAGGAGTCCGCGAAGCTCGCCGGGTGCAGACCGCTCGGCGGCGACGACAGCCTGATCACGGCCAGGTCCTCGGCCGGGTAGGTCGCCACCAGGGTCGCGGCCAGCGCCTTGCCGCCGGTGGCCAGATTGACCTGGAAGCTCTTCGCGGTGCCGACCACATGGGCGTTCGTGACGATGTCGCCCTTGTCGTCGTACACGACCCCGGAGCCGAGGTCGGAGTTCGTCGTGATCTGCACGACCGACGGCAGCACGTTCTTCACGGTGTTCTCGTACGACGTCTGGAGGTCGTTGCTCCCCGACGAGGACGTGTCGGCCGCGGGCGCCACCGTGGCGGGGGCCGACCTCGCCGCCGAGCCGGAGTCGGAGCTGCAACCGGAGGCCAACATCGCCGTCGCGCAGACGGCGGCGGCGCCGGGCAGCAGGAACCGGGTGCGGTGCCAAGGGGTACGCGATCCACTCATGCCTGAATTGTCACGTTTGCGGCTGCCCCTGACCCGGCCCGCACGGCCAAACGGGTCTCGCCCCCGCCGGGACACCGCCCTCCGCCCGGGCCTCCCCGCGGGACCTCACTCGGGCCCCCACCCGGGACCTCACTCGGGCCCCCACCCGGGACCTCACTCGGACCTCCCCGCGGCCATAACGCGGATCTCCGTACGGGCCTCCACGCGGACCTCCGTGCGGACAACCTTCACGCAGGCGCGGTCAGCAGCGCACGCCGCACAGGTGCAGCAGCGCGGCCACCGCGCGGTACGGATCGGTCCGCCCGGCGGCCTCCTCCGCGTCGAGCAGCTGGGCCAGCTCGTGCGGGTCCTGCGGAGGGCGCGCGCCGTCCGGCGCGGTGTCGGTGAAGACCCGCACCCCGTACCACGCCTGGAGGGGCACACCGATCCCGGCGAGCGTCGCCGTGAGGCGTTCGCGCCGGTCGGCGCGGGTGGTCAGGCCGAGCCGGTTGGTGTAGCCGGTGGCGCCGACCGCGCCCAGGGCGCCCGACCAGTCGCCGAGCAGCCCCGGCCGCATGGCCAGCGCGTCGCCGTTCCGCACCAGCAGCGAGAGCAGGCCGCCGGGGGCCAGCACCCTGGCGAGCGCGGCGAGCAGCGGCTCGGGGTCGGGCACGTACATGAGCACGCCGTGGCAGAGCACGACGTCGAAGCAGGCGGGCCCGAAGTGGCGGCCGGTCTGGCGGCCGTCGCCGCGCAGCAGCGCCATCCGGTCGCGTACGTCCTGCGGCTCGGCGGCGACCGCGGCCCGCAGGGCGGTGAGCATCGCCGGGTCGGACTCCAGACCGGTCACGATGTGGCCCGCGCGGGCCAGCCGCAGCGCCTGGGTGCCCTGGCCGGGGCCGATGTCCAGCACGCGCAGCGACCGCTGGTGCCGTGCGTGGGCGCCGCCGCTGGGCGGGAAGTGCGCGGTGAGGCGCTCGTCGAGCTGGCGCGAGACCAGCTCCTGCCTGACGGTGTTGCGCAGGCCGTCGAGCCCGGCCAGCCAGTTGCCCGCGCCGCCGGAGAAGCCGCCCGCGCCGGGCGGCTCCGCGGCGGGAACCGGGGGCGGGACGGGCACACCGGCGGCCGGAGTCCCGAAGCCGTACGCGCCGGCCGGATACGCCGACCCGTACGGCGTCACCGCGCCGAAGGACCCGGCGGACGGGTCGTCCCCGCCCGGAGCGGGCGGACCGAAACCGGCGGCGTCGGCCGCCCTCGCGTCGTTCAGGATCCGCCGCCGTTCAGAGCTGGTCGCCGCGCTGCACCTGCGGCTTGGGCAGCCGCAGACGGCGCATCTGGAGGGTGCGCATCAGCCCGTAGGCGACGGCGCCCTTGTGGCTCTTGTCGGGGAGCCGCTTGCGCAACTGCTGGCGCAGCCGGAACGCGGTGACGAACGAGTCGACCACGATCGCCACGATCACGACCAGCCACAGCAGCAGCGACAGGCTCTGGAGGGAGCCGATGATGCTCATCACGAGGATCAGGACCGCGACCGGCAGGAAGAACTCGGCCACCCGGAACCGCGAGTCGACGTAGTCGCGGGTGAACTTGCGCACCGGCCCCTTGTCCCTGACCGGCAGATACCGCTCGTCGCCACCGGCCAGCGCCTGGCGCTGCTTGGCCATCTCGGTGCGGCGGGCGTCGCGGGCCTGCCGCGTGGCCGCCTTGCGGTCGGTCGGCGCGGTGACGGCCTTGCGGCGCTGGCTCTGGGCCTCACTGCGCTTCGGAGTGGGGCGACCCTTGGGAGCCTGCGGGTCACGTACCTGGTCCTCGATCACCGCGGTGGTCGAGACCTGCTCATCTTCGGAACGACGTCGGAACACACCTCCAGGTTACGTGGTTCCCGGGCCCGGCCCCAGCCCCTCACCTACTCCTTGGGCCTGAGGTCACCGAACCGTGATCGTCCCTACGGATGACCGCATCCGCACCCGAACAGTGCGGTAATGGAACCGGGGCCCGTAGGCTGGGGTCTGTAGAGGTGCTGAGGCATGCTGGAGCAGTTGCCGGAGAAGGGGGCGCGCGAGGCCCATGAGCGGTGTCATGAAGCGGATGGGACTGATTTTCCGCGCGAAGGCCAACAAGGCCCTGGACAGGGCCGAGGACCCGCGCGAGACGCTCGACTACTCGTACCAGAAGCAGCTCGAACTGCTGCAGAAGGTACGGCGGGGCGTGGCGGACGTCGCCACCTCCCGTAAGCGGCTCGAATTGCAGCTCACGGAGTTGCAGAAGAAGTCGTCGACCTACGAGGACCAGGGGCGCAAGGCGCTGGCGCTGGGCCGTGAGGACCTGGCCCGCGAGGCGCTGTCGCGCCGGGCCGCCCTCCAGCAGCAGGTCGCCGACCTGGAGACGCAGCACACCACGCTCCAGGGCGAGGAGGAGAAGCTCACGCTCGCCTCCCAGCGGCTCCAGGCCAAGGTGGACGCCTTCCGCACGAAGAAGGAGACCATCAAGGCCACGTACACCGCGGCCCAGGCGCAGACCCAGATCGGCGAGGCGTTCTCCGGCATCTCCGAGGAGATGGGCGACGTCGGCATGGCGATCCAGCGTGCCGAGGACAAGACCGAGCAGCTCAGGGCCCGCGCGGGCGCTCTCGACGAGCTGCTGGCCTCGGGCGCGCTCGACGACCCGAGCGGTCTGGCCAAGGACGACATCCAGTCCGAGCTCGACCGTCTCTCCGGCGGCAGCGACGTCGAGCTGGAGCTCCAGCGGATGAAGGCCGAGCTGGCCGGCGGCAGCGCGCCGCAGGCGATCGAGGGCGGGCAGGGCGGTCAGGCCGCCAAGCCCGAGCCGCAGGACACCCCGCGGTTCGACAAGCAGTAGGTCTCACCGGCAGGAGGTCATGACCGGCGGTAGGTCGTGACCAGCGGTGGATGTGGACTGCGGTGGACGTGGACAGGACGCGCGCCGCAGGGGTACGCAGGACAGGCAGGCTCGGCCGCCGGGCGGCACGTCAGCAGGGTTACGGAGGAGGCCGTCATGATCGTACGGATCATGGGGGAGGGCCAGGTCGGGCTCGACGAGAGCCATCTCGGCGAGCTGAACAAGCTGGACGACGAGCTGCTCGCCGAGGTCAGGAACGGGGACGAGGAGGGCTTCCGGCGCACGCTGGGCGCCCTGCTCGACGCGGTCCGCCGCTTCGGCGAGCCGGTGCCCGACGACTCCCTGGAGCCGTCGACGCTGATCCTGCCGTCGCCGGACGCGAGCCTCGAAGAGGTCCGTGAACTGCTCAACGACGACGGACTGATCCCGGGCTGAGGGCGGGGCACCGGGCGGGTACGGGGCGCGCCGGGCTTCCCGTACCGTTGCCTACCGTGCAGTATCCGCTTCCGCCGAGGAATCCTCTCGTGGGCCCCAGCCGTTGGCTGCGGGCGCATCAGGGGACGGCTGACGCGGGTCTCGCCGCCCTCGTCTTCGCGGTGATCCTGGCCGGCACGGTGGCCGGGATCCAGACGTACCGGCTCGGCCTGGTCGACACCGCGCTCGCGGCGCTGGCCTGCGGGTCGCTCGTCCTGCGCCGCCGCGTCCCGTGGGCGGTGCTGGTCTTCACCTGTGTGCTCTCCGCGGTCTTCATCGCGCTGCGCCCGGTGGACGGCCGGATCCCGGTGATCTTCGCGGTGGCCCTCGCCCTGTGCACCGTCGCCGCCCGCACCGACCGGCACACCACCTGGGTGACCGGCCTGCTGGTCAGCGTCGGACTGACCGCGCTGGCCATGTCCTGCGGTCCGGGGCCCTGGTACGGGCAGTCCAACTTCGGCGTCTTCGCCTGGACGGGCATGGCCGCGGCGGCCGGTGACGCGGCCCGCAGCCGCCGCGCGTACGTCGCCGCCGTCGAGGAACGGGCGCTGCGCGCGGAACGCAGCCGCGAGGAGGAGGCCAGGCGGCGGGTGGCGGAGGAACGGATGCGGATCGCCCGCGAGCTGCACGACGTGGTCGCCCACCACATCGCCCTGGTCAATGTGCAGGCCGGGGTCGCCGCGCACGTCATGGACAGCAGGCCCGACCAGGCCAAACAGGCCCTCGCGCACGTCCGCGAGGCGAGCCGGTCCGCCCTGCACGAACTGCGCGCCACCGTCGGCCTGTTGCGCCAGTCGGGAGAGCCCGAGGCGCCGATGGAACCGGCGCCGGGCCTCGCCGTCCTCGATCAGCTCCTCGACGGCTTCCTGCGCGCCGGGCTGCGCGTCACCGTCGAATGCGCGGTCGACGGCCACGAGGTGCGCGAGGACGCGCGTGCCGGGCCGGGGGAACGGGGCGGGAGCGCGGCGGACGACCCGGCCGTGCCGCCGCTGCCCGCCAGCGTCGACCTCACCGCGTACCGCGTGATCCAGGAGTCCCTCACGAACGTGCAGAAGCACGCGGGCCCCGGCGCGGGCGCCGTCGTCCGCATCCGCCGTGAGCCGGGCGTGCTCGAAGTCGTGGTGGACGACGACGGCGCGCCCGGCGAGGCCGCCTCGCTGCTGCCCTCCGGCGCGCTGCCGGGGCCCCGGCGCGGCAGCGGTGCAGGCGGCACGGGCAGTACGGGCGGCGCGGGCGGTGCGGGCGGCGCGGGCGGTACCGGGGACGGCGGCCCGCTGTGTCCCGCCGATCCGCACGACGGCGCCCCCGGCGGCCACGGCCTGCTCGGCATGCACGAACGGGCCAGCGCCCTCGGCGGCATGTGCCGCACCGGCGCCCGCCCCGGCGGCGGCTTCCGCGTCTGGGTCCGGCTCCCGCTCTCCACGCCCCCGCACCCGGCCGCCGCCCCGGCCGTCCCGCCGCGCGCCCAGGGGAGCGCCGGATGATCGGCACCGGCCGCCTCGCCGACGAGCGCGCGCGGGGACCGCTGCGCGTCGTCCTCGCCGACGACCAGGCCCTGCTGCGCGGCGCGCTGCGCGTCCTGGTGGAGTCCGAGCCCGACATGGAGGTGGTCGGGGAGGCCACCGACGGCGCGGAGGCGGTCGAACTGGCCAGGACCGCAAGCCCCGACGTGGTGCTGATGGACATCCGGATGCCCCGTACCGACGGCCTCGCCGCCACCCGCGAGATCACCGCCGACCCGGAGCTGACCGGGGTCGCGGTGCTGGTGCTGACCACCTTCGAGGCCGACGAGTACGTGGTGCAGGCGATCCTCGCGGGGGCCGCGGGCTTCCTCGGCAAGGGCGCGGAGCCCGAGGAACTGCTCGGCGGCATCAGGACGGTGGCGGCGGGGGACGCGCTGCTGTCGCCGTCCGCGACCAAGAGCCTGATCGCGCGTTTCGTGTCGCAGCAGATCGACGCCGGGGTCCGTACGGTCGCCGGTCTCGACGCGCTGACCGTCCGGGAGCGGGAGGTGCTGATCGAGGTGGCGGGCGGGCTGTCCAACGCGGCCATCGCGGCGCGCCTCGGCGTCAGCCCGCTCACCGTCAAGACCCACATCAACCACACCATGGCCAAGCTCGCCGCCCGCGACCGCGCCCAACTGGTCGTCGCCGCCTACGAGTCGGGCCTGGTCCGCCCCCACCCCCGCTGACCGCGCCCCCCTGCCGGGCCCGTCGTCCGCCCCGCCACCACCCGCCCCGCCACCGCCCGCCCGCAGCGGAGCCGCCTCGTCAGACTCCTCAGAGGAAGGTCTCCGAGGGGATGTACGGCATCGGCGGGCGCATGCCGCGCAGGCAGACGAATCCGGCGTTGGCGATCTCCAGGCCGGCGGCGATCCCGACGTCCAGGGCCCAGTCCTGCTCGGCGGTCAGCCGGTCGACGCGGGCGGTCTCGCCCTCGGGGACGCTCAGCAGCGCGGCGGTCAGGAGGCGGGAGGCAAGACGCCGCGAGGTGGCGGCGATCAGCTCGACGCTGCCGCCGCGCAGGTAGCAGTAGCCGCTGCCCGCGAGGTCGTCGACCACGAACAGCCGGTGGTGGCGCAGCAGTTCCTCGTGGTCGGCGCCGTGCGCGCCGCCCCGGGTCCTGCGGTCGAGGGAGTCCAGCAGGTCGCGGTGGCGGGCGGTGCCCTCGTGCACCGCGCCGTCCGGCGGCTTGAGACCGGCCGCGTCCACCGGGCCCGTGAGCCGCATCGCGGGGTGCAGCGTGAAACCGGCCCTGCGGTACGTACGGGCCGCCACCGGGTGCCGCGAGCCGCAGATGATGCCGCGCAGGCACGCCCTGCCGTGCACCAACGCCCGCGCGAGCAGCGCCTTTCCGACGCCCTTGCCCTGCGCGCCGGGCACCACGGCCAGCAGCGACAGGCCCCAGGTGCCCTCGCGCCGGGTGGACAGCGCGACCCCGACCGGGCCCGCCGTCCCGTCCTCGATCAGCCAGCAGCCGCCGGGGTCGCTGCGCGCCAGGTGCCGGGTGGTGCTGTGCTGTCTGGCGATCTCCGCGACCGGTAACGGCCCTTGCGGCGCCTCGCCCTTCAGCACGTGCGAGGCGCCGAAGGCGGCGGACGAGATCACCCGCACGACTTCGGCGTCCTCCTCGTCGTCACGTACCGGTCGAAGGATCACGCGTCCATCATCGCGCCGCGCGTTACGGCAGGGCCAGCATCTGCTCCAGTGCCAGCTTCGCGAAGTGCTCGGTCTCCGCGTCGACCTGGATGCGGTTGACGAGCTTGCCGTCGGCCAGCGACTCCAGTGTCCACACCAGGTGCGGCAGGTCGATCCGGTTCATCGTCGAGCAGAAGCAGACGGTCTTGTCGAGGAAGACGATCTGCTTGTCGGGGTGGGAGTTGGCGAGCCTGCGCACCAGGTTCAGCTCGGTGCCCAGCGCCCACGCGGAACCGGCGGGGGCCTCGTCCAGCATCGTGATGATGTGCTCGGTCGAGCCGACGTAGTCCGCCGCCGCGACCACCTCGTGCTTGCACTCGGGGTGCACCAGGACGTTGACGCCGGGTATCCGGGCGCGGACGTCCTCGACCGACTCCAGCGAGAAGCGACCGTGCACCGAGCAGTGGCCGCGCCACAGGATCATCTTGGCCGCGCGGAGCTGCTCGACGGTCAGACCGCCGTTCGGCTTGTGCGGGTTGTAGACGACGCAGTCGTCCAGCGAGAAGCCCATGTCGCGTACGGCGGTGTTGCGGCCGAGGTGCTGGTCGGGGAGGAAGAGCACCTTCTCGCCCCGCGAGAAGGCCCACTCCAGCGCGCGCCGGGCGTTGGACGAGGTGCAGATGGTGCCGCCGTGGCGGCCGGTGAAGGACTTGATGTCGGCGGAGGAGTTCATGTACGACACCGGCACGGTGACGTCGGCGACGCCCGCCTCGGCGAGCACGTCCCAGCACTCCGCGACCTGCTCGGCGCTGGCCATGTCGGCCATCGAGCAGCCCGCGGCGAGGTCGGGCAGGATGACCTGCTGCCGCTCCGAGGTGAGGATGTCGGCCGACTCGGCCATGAAGTGCACACCGCAGAAGACGATGTACTCGGCCTCCGGCCTGGCGGCGGCGTCCCGCGCGAGCTTGAAGGAGTCGCCGGTGACGTCCGCGAACTCGATCACCTCGTCGCGCTGGTAGTGGTGGCCGAGGATGAAGACCTTGTCGGCGAGGCGGGCCTTGGCGGCGCGGGCGCGCTCCACCAGGTCCGGGTCGGACGGTGCGGGCAGGTCCCCGGGGCACTCGACTCCGCGCTCGCTGCGGGGGTCGGACTCCCGGCCGAGCAGGAGGAGTGCGAGAGGCGTGGGCTGTACGTCCAGCGGTTGCGTCGTGGTCACGGGCCCGTAGCCCTTTCTTTGCAGCGCAGACCTTTTCGTCTACTTGACGTTATCTATGATAGCCCGTTCGTGTCAGATTGACGATGCCGGTTTCGTCAATGTGACGCATTCGCTCTCGCCGCTCCCCGCGCCCTCCCTCGCCGCCGCCGCGGTGTGCGAGCATGGAGGGGAATAAGTCGTAGCGGACCTCGACACGCACGGAATGAATCCGCGCGGTTGCCGGTTAGCAGTCGGTAGCCAGCAGTCCGTACAACCCGGGAGAGAAGCACATGACGGTTCAGGACGAGACCACCACGACGGACGGCATCCTCCTGTCCGACGCTGCCGCCATCAAGGTGAAGACCCTGCTGGAGCAGGAGGGCCGTGAGGACCTCGCTCTGCGCGTCGCCGTCCAGCCCGGTGGCTGCTCGGGACTGCGCTACCAGCTCTTCTTCGACGAGCGCTCGCTCGACGGCGACGTGGTCAAGGACTTCGGCGGCGTCAAGGTCGTCACCGACCGGATGAGCGCCCCGTACCTGGGCGGCGCCTCGATCGACTTCGTCGACACCATCGAGAAGCAGGGCTTCACGATCGACAACCCGAACGCCACCGGCTCCTGCGCCTGCGGCGACTCGTTCAGCTAACCGGTCCGCGGCCGGGCCCACGCCCGGCCGCACCGGAGCACGAAGGCGGCGGCACCCCTGCGAGGGGGTGCCGCCGCCTTCACGTGTGCCCGGCGTACGCGGTGCGCTCAGCGCGCCTTCAGCGGGTGCCCGCTGGAGGTGTCCACGACCGTACGGCCGCCGAGCGGCTTGTCCAGCCTCACCTTCTCGGTGAACTCCTTGGCGAGCGTGACGCACGTGCCGCCCTTGTCGGCCGCGGTCACCGTCACCCGCACCTCGTCCGCCGACTCCGCGGCCTTCGCGCTGTACGTGCTGCACACCCCGCCGTAGAAGGTCAGCGACAGCGTGCCGCCGTCCGCGTGGTACGTGCTCAGACCGACCGTGTGGTGCCGCTGGGCGGGCCCGCTCGGCTGCTCCGGCACGCCGGAGGGCGGCACGGCGGTACCGGTCGCGTCACGCTGGATGTACGCCGGGTCCACCGCGGGCTGCGCCTCCACGCTCGACCGGCTCACACCGGGCTGCGCGACCTCGAAGAGCCAGGACGGCACCAGCACCTGGGCGCCGGACACGTAGTCGAGCGACAGACCGAACTCGGCGCCGCGCACGTCCATCGGATGGCCGTTGCCCGGCACGCACGGCAGCGTGTGGGGGAGCGTCCTGTCCTCGCCGGGCGTGGTCGGCAGGGCGCTCGGCTTCGGCGCGGGCGCCGACTTCGCCGGACAGGCGGCGATCCCGTGATCGGGGTGCATCACCTGCCCGTTGAGGTCCTTCAGCGCCTGCGCGGCGCTCACCACCGGATAGCTGTCGCCCTTGTCGAGCGCCGAGAGGCGGCCGTGCGCCAGCGTGATCAGCCCGTCGGAGCCGACGTCGAGGCCGGTGCTCCAGTTGTGCGTGGGCAGGCCGTCCACGACCGGGTCGGCCGTCACCGCGCGGAGCGCGCCCGCCGTCTCGTGCGCGTCGACCGTGGCGCCCGACAGGCCGAGACCGGCCAGTACGGGCGCGGCCACCGCCTTCGCGCGCTGCTCGGACACCGGCGGCTCGGGCGTCGGCGCCTGCGTCGAGGTCGTACCGCTCGCGGGGGCGGAGGACACCGGTCCGTTCGTGCCGGGACTGCCGGGACTGCCGGCGTTGCTCGAATCGCTGGAGCCCGTGCCGGTGTCGGTGCCGGTCCCCGGTCCGCTCTTCTCCGGGCCGCCGGGGTTCACCGGCCGCGGGGGATAGGCAGGTTCCGCCGGGTTGACGGTGGTCGCGCCGTACCGGCTGTACGACCAGGTGCCCGGCGCGGCCTTGGTGACCAGCAGCGTCGGCCCCGCGCCGTCGCCCGGCCCCACCCGCCACGAGTCGCCCTGCGCGGTGGCCGGGCCGCTCATCCCGAGCAGCTTCGCCAGCCGTTCCGCGTCGGCCGCGACGACCGGACCCTCCCCGCGGTAGACCGCGGCGGAGTCGGGGCCCTTGGGCAGCGAGCCGGTCAGCGTGTACGTGCCGCCGCTCGCCGGACCGCTGCTCGTCCCGTTGTCCGCGCCGCCGCCGTCCGCGCTGCCCGAGCCTTCGCCGGGGGCGTCGTTCAGCCGCAGCGGGGCCGGCCCGGCCTTCGGGTGACCGCCCTCGTTCGCGGTCGCCGCCCAGTACGCCCCGCCGCCACCGGCCAGCAGGACGGCGGCGGCCACCGCCGCCACCAACAGCCGTGGCCGGGGCGCGGACCGCTCGGGGCGGGGCTCTTCCGTCGTCGGGTCCGCGTTGTCGTCGTCGCGTTCGGTGCTCACCGCGTGCTCCTTCGGCTCCGTACGTCAGATGCGGATCTGACGCGGCGGGCCGGATTCCGGTTCCGCCGGGCCCGTTGCGCCGTCCGGGGGAACGGCGACGCGGGCCCCGCCGAAGGGGCCGTTCGTGATACGCCGGACAGGCCCTAGTCGCCGAACTCGGCCATACCGCGCACCACGTGCGCGGACGCGGGCGGGACGACGATGCCGCGCAGGCTGGCGGGGGCGACCACGGCCTGGGCCTTGGCGGCCGGGGTGTGCCAGTGCGCGGCCATCCGGCGGCAGTCGCCGAGCAACTGGTCGAGCGACTCGGGCTCGGCGAGCGGGAACGACGCGGACACCGGAGGCGTGGCCGAAAGGGCGGAAGCGGAGGACGGCACGGGTGCGGCGGGGGTAGACCTCATACCTCGACCCTAGGCACGGGCGGACCATCGAGAAAGCCCTACTATCGGGTAGTTTCGCCGTGTCCGACTGCTACGGCGCACCCGGTAGCGTGGGACGCCTGCTCTTCTCGTCGATCCCCCGCAGGAGCCTGCCGCCGTGCGTATCGCCGTAACCGGATCCATCGCCACTGATCATCTGATGACCTTCCCCGGCCGTTTCGCCGATCAGCTCGTCGCCGACCAGCTCCACACGGTCTCACTGTCCTTCCTCGTGGACGGTCTCGACGTGCGGCGCGGCGGGGTCGCCGCCAACATCTGCTTCGGCATGGGCCAGCTCGGCACCTCGCCGATCCTGGTCGGCGCGGCGGGCAACGACTTCGCCGAGTACCGCGCCTGGCTCCAGCGGCACGGCGTGGACACCTCGTCCGTACGGATCTCCGAGGTGCTGCACACCGCCCGCTTCATCTGCACCACCGACGCCGACCACAACCAGATCGGCTCCTTCTACACCGGCGCCATGAGCGAGGCCCGGCTGATCGAGCTCCAGGCCGTCGCCGACCGCGTCGGCGGCCTCGACCTGGTCTCGATCGGCGCCGACGACCCCGAGGCGATGATCCGGCACACCGAGGAGTGCAGGACCCGCGGCATCCCCTTCGCCGCCGACTTCTCCCAGCAGATCGCGCGGATGGACGGCGACGACATCCGCGTCCTGCTCGAAGGCGCCGCGTACCTCTTCAGCAACGAGTACGAGAAGGGCCTCATCGAGGCCAAGACCGGCTGGAGCGACGAGGAGATCCTGGACCGGGTCGGCACCCGCGTCACCACCCTCGGCTCCCACGGCGTCCGGATCGACCGCAAGGGCGAGGAGCCCGTCCAGGTCGGCTGCGCCGAGGAGCAGACCAAGGCCGACCCCACCGGCGTCGGCGACGGCTTCCGCGCCGGCTTCCTGTCCGGGCTCGCCTGGGGCGTCAGCCTCGAACGCGCCGCGCAGGTCGGCTGCATGCTGGCGACCCTCGTCATCGAGACCGTCGGCACCCAGGAGTACGAGCTGCGCCGCGGCCACTTCATGCAGCGCTTCAGCAAGGCGTACGGCGACACCGCCGCCGAAGAGGTCCGCACGCACCTCGGCGCGCGCTGAACGCTCCCGGATGAGCGCCCGTCAGGCCCTGCGCCGCACCGTGTACGCGGTGCCGCGCTCCGCCGGGCGCTCCCCCAGATAGTCGTGGGCCCGCATCTCGCACCACGCGGGGATGTCGAGCCGGGCGGCCTCGTCGTCGGACAGCACGGTGACGAGGCCGCCGACCGGCACGTCGTCGATGACCCGCGCGAGGTCGATGACCGGGATCGGGCAGAGCTTGCCGAGCGAGTCCACGACCAGAGCGGACTCCCGCGGCTCCCGCCCGCCCTGTCGGCCGGGCCCGGCCGACGCGGCCGACGGCGCGCCCAGCGCCGAGCGGACCTCGGCCACGACCCCCGGCAGCACCGCGAGGAAGCGCTCGACGTCCTCCGCGGCGGTCCCCGGCGGCAGCGACACCCGTACGTTCCCCTCGGAGAGCACACCCATCGCCTTGAGCACATGGCTGGGCGTCAACGTGCTCGACGTGCACGACGATCCGGACGACACCGAGAAACCGGCCCGGTCGAGACCGGTCAACAGCGCCTCGCCGTCGACGTACAGACAGGAGAAGGTGACCAGGTGCGGCAGCCGCAGCGTGCCGTGGCCGACCACCTCCACGTCCGGCACGACCCGCGGCACGCGCGACCTGATCAGGTCCACCAACGCCGTCAGCCGGACGGCCTCCCGCGCCGCCTCCTCGCGCACCGCCCGCAGCGACGCGGCGGCGGCGACGATCGCGGGCAGGTTCTCGAAGCCGGGCGCGCGCCCCGACTCCCGTTCGTCCGCAGGCCCCTGAGGCGCGAAGCGGGTGCCCTTGCGGACCACGAGCAGCCCGACCCCGGACGGCCCGCCCCACTTGTGCGCGCTCGCCGTCAGCAGCGACCACTCGCCCTCGACCCGCCCCCAGCCCAGCGACTGCGCCGCGTCCACCAGCAGCGGCACCCCGGCCGCCCGGCACAGCGCCGCCGCCTCCGCGACCGGCTGCACCGTACCCACCTCGTGGTTGGCGGACTGGAGGCAGGCCAGCGCGGTGTCCGCGCGCAGCGCCGCCGCGAAGTCCGCGGCGGCCACCCGCCCCGACCGGTCGACGCCCACCGTCACCCGTTCGTACGCCTCCGCCGCGTGCAGCACCGACGAGTGCTCGACGGCCGAGACCACCACCTGACGGCCCGTCCGACGGCGGCCCGCCATGGCGCCGGACACACCCGTGTGCACCGCGCGTGTCCCCGAAGGAGTGAAGACCAGTTCGTCGGGGCGGCAGCCGACCGCGTCCGCCGCGGCCTCGCGGGCCGCGTCGAGCAGCAGCCGCGCCCGGCGCCCCTCGCGGTACAGCCGCGCGGGGTCGGCCCACCCCTCGTCGAGGGCGGCGAGCAGCGCCTGCCGGGCGACAGGGTGCAGCGGAGCGGCCGAAGCCATATCGAAATAGGACACCTCAGCACGCTACAACCCGCCCGCGCCGACCGGCCGGGCGCACTGTCAGAAGGCCCCCGGAGTGCGGGATTCCATCCCTTCGGGGTGTGCCCCGGCGCGTTGTACCCCCTCCCCGCGTGACCTCAAATAGCGTCCAGTAGGGTTTGGTCCGCATAAACATCCACACCTAATTGCCCGTGCACGGACCGACCGACCAGCAGGCGGCCGGGCACCCGGACGCTCGGGCGAGACTCTCGGGAAGGCGCTACGTGAGTCCCAACGGCTCCGACCTCCCCCACGGCCAGAACGGCGTGGGAGGTACCCCCTCGTCGCGGCGCCCGGTGCGGCGATGGCTGCCGCGGGCGCTGGCCGCGGGCCTGGTCCTTGCGACCGCCACTGGTTGCTCGTACAAGGACTATCCCCGCCTCGGCATGCCCAGTCCTGCCACGGAACAGGCACCCCGGATCCTCGCGCTCTGGCAGGGCTCCTGGGCCGCCGCGCTGGTGACCGGCTGCCTTGTCTGGGGCCTGATCCTGTGGAGCGTGATCTTCCACCGGCGCAGCCGGACCAAGGTCGAGGTCCCCGCGCAGACGCGCTACAACATGCCCCTTGAGGCCCTGTACACGATCGTCCCGATCATCGTCATCGCGGTGCTGTTCTACTTCACCGCCCGTGACGAGTCGAAGATCCTGGACACCTCCAAGAAGCCGCAGCACGTGATCAACGTGGTCGGCTTCCAATGGAGCTGGGGCTTCAACTACGTCGAGGACGTGGACGGCAACCCGGCGACCCCCACGGGCGTGCCGAAGGAACTGTCCGAGATCCCCGCGAACAAGCTGCTGCTGCCCCCCGGCGCCGAGGGCGTCTACGACGTGGGCACGCCGGCCAGCAGGAACCCGGACACCGGCAACCCCGGTCCGACGCTCTGGCTCCCCAAGGGAGAGAGCGTGCGGTTCGTCCTCACCTCGCGTGATGTCATCCACTCCTTCTGGATCGTTCCGTTCCTGATGAAGATGGACGTCATCCCCGGCCACACCAACGTCTTCGAGGTGACTCCGAGCAAGGAGGGCACCTTCCTTGGCAAGTGCGCCGAGCTTTGCGGTGTGGACCACTCCCGGATGCTCTTCAACGTGAAGGTCGTTTCGCCCGAGGAGTACAAGCAGCACCTCAAGGACCTGGCGGCGAAGGGCCAGACCGGGTACATCCCGGCGGGCATCGCCACCACGGGCAACGCGAAGAACTCGGAGCCCAAGACCACATGAGCATTCTGAACGAACCGCAGGGCGCCGCCGCGGCGGACGACTCCTACGCGGACGAGATCCCGGCACGTCGGCGCAAGCCCGGCTCGGTCATCGTCACGTGGATGAGCACCACGGACCACAAGACGATCGGCTCGATGTACCTCATCACGTCGTTCGCCTTCTTCCTCATCGGCGGCGTGCTCGCGCTGCTGATGCGCGCGGAGCTGGCCCGGCCGGGCAACCAGTACCTGTCGAACGAGCAGTTCAACCAGGCGTTCACGATGCACGGCACCGTGATGCTGCTGATGTTCGCGACCCCGCTCTTCGCGGGCTTCGCGAACTGGATCATGCCGCTGCAGATCGGCGCCCCCGATGTCGCGTTCCCGCGGCTGAACATGTTCGCCTACTGGCTCTACCTGTTCGGCTCGCTCATCGCGGTCGGCGGCTTCGTGACCCCGCAGGGCGCGGCCGACTTCGGCTGGTTCGCGTACTCGCCGCTGTCGGACGCGGTCCGCTCGCCGGGCATCGGCGCCGACATGTGGATCATGGGCCTGGCCCTGTCCGGCTTCGGCACCATCCTCGGCGCGGTCAACTTCATCACCACGATCATCTGCATGCGCGCACCCGGTATGACGATGTTCCGCATGCCGATCTTCTGCTGGAACGTGCTGCTGACCGGTGTCCTCGTCCTGCTGGCCTTCCCGGTGCTCGCCGCCGCGCTGCTCGCCCTGGAGGCCGACCGGAAATTCGGGGCGCATGTGTTCGACGCCGCCAACGGCGGCGCGTTGCTCTGGCAACACCTCTTCTGGTTCTTCGGCCATCCAGAGGTGTACATCATCGCGTTGCCCTTCTTCGGCATCATCTCCGAGGTCATCCCGGTCTTCAGCCGCAAGCCGATGTTCGGCTACATCGGCCTGGTGGCCGCGACGATCTCCATCGCCGGTCTGTCCGTGACCGTGTGGGCGCACCACATGTACGTCACCGGCGGGGTGCTGCTGCCGTTCTTCTCGTTCATGACCTTCCTGATCGCGGTGCCGACCGGTGTGAAGTTCTTCAACTGGATCGGCACGATGTGGAAGGGGTCACTGAGTTTCGAGACCCCGATGCTGTGGTCCATCGGCTTCCTGATCACCTTCGCCTTCGGTGGTCTGACCGGTGTCATCCTGGCGGCGCCGCCGCTGGACTTCCACGTCTCGGACTCGTACTTCGTGGTCGCGCACTTCCACTACGTGGTGTTCGGCACCGTCGTGTTCGCGATGTTCGCGGGCTTCCACTTCTGGTGGCCCAAGATGACCGGCAAGATGCTGGACGAGCGGCTCGGCAAGATCACCTTCTGGACGCTGTTCTTCGGCTTCCACGGCACCTTCCTCGTCCAGCACTGGCTGGGCGCCGAGGGCATGCCGCGCCGGTACGCGGACTACCTGGCGGCGGACGGGTTCACCACGCTGAACACCATCTCCACCATCAGCTCGTTCCTGCTCGGTCTGTCGATACTGCCGTTCCTCTACAACGTGTGGAAGACCGCCAAGTACGGCAAGAAGGTCGAAGTCGACGACCCGTGGGGCTACGGCCGTTCGCTGGAGTGGGCCACCTCGTGCCCGCCGCCGCGGCACAACTTCACCACGCTGCCGCGCATCCGCTCCGAATCCCCGGCGTTCGACCTGCACCACCCGGAGATCTCGGCGATCGACTCGCTCGTCAACCGGGGTCCCGACCAGGCGCTCTCGGGCGTCAGTGGCGACCTGCACCACGACCGTAAGGAGTCCGGTCAGTGAGGGTCCAAGGCAAGATGTTCCTCGGCCTGGCCGTCTTCATCCTGGCCTCGGCCATCGTGTACGGCCTGTGGTCCAAGGAGCCCGCGGGCACCACGGCGCTCTTCCTCGCCTTCGCGCTGAGCACGATGATCGGCTTCTACCTCGCGTTCACCGCGCGCAGGGCCGACACCGGCGCGCAGGACCGGGAGGACGCGGAGGTCGCGGACGACGCCGGCGAGCTGGGCTTCTTCAGCCCGCACAGTTGGCAGCCGCTCGCGCTGGCCACCGGCGGCGCGCTGGCGTTCATGGGCATCATCTTCGGCTGGTGGCTGCTGTTCGTCTCGCTGCCGGTGATCCTGATCGGCGTGTACGGCTGGGTGTTCGAGTACTACCGCGGTGAGAACCGCACCCAGTAGCCGGGCAGGGCGGTGACGCGGCCCCCACGGGACCCGCGTCACCCGGGGAACAGAAGTACGGGCGGGCCCGGACACCGACTCAGGTGTCCGGGCCCGCCCGTTCGCGCGCCCGACCTCTTTTGCACGTATCCACCGAGCGAAATCACCCGGTTGTTCCTAACTTGAGTGCATGAGCCACAATTCTCTACGCCGTAACGCGCTGCGCTGCTCCCTGCTGGTGGCGCCCCTCGCGGTGGGGCTCACCGCTTGTGGCGGCGGCGGCAATCCGCTCGCCGCCACGCCGCACGACGCCGCCGCCAAGGTCGCGTTCGGCTCCGCGGCCGGAGGCAAGGCCGACCCGTCCAAACCACTCCAGGTGACCATCAAGAAGGACGGGAGCCGGATAACCGACGTGACCGCTACGGACGCCGCAGGGCGCTACGTACGCGGCGAACTCGGCTCCGACGGCCTGAGCTGGCACTCGACCGGCGCGCTGGCCGCAGGCGCGCACTACACGGTCCGGGTGAGCACCGAGGACTCCGACGGCCGCCCCGGCCGTAAGACGCTCGGTTTCGACACCACGCCCGCGGACGCGGGACTGCACGTCGCCTTCGGCCCCGACGCGGGTACGTACGGCGTCGGACAGCCGATCACCGCCGAGCTGAGCGTCCCGGTCAAGGACCCGGCGGCCCGCGCCGCCGTCGAGGGCAACCTCAAGGTCAGCTCGACCCCCCAGGCCGCCCCCGGCTCCTGGTACTGGGTCGACGACCGCACCCTGCACTACCGGCCCAGCACGTACTGGCCCGCGGACGCCACGATCGACGTGACCAGCACCCTGAACGGCGTACGCGTCCAGGACGGGCTCTACGGCGGCACCGACAAGTCCCTGGAGCTGCACACCGGCGACCGGGTCGAGGCGCTCACCGACGCGGGCACCCACCAGATGACCTTCAAGCGGAACGGGAAGGTGGTCCGTACGCTCCCCGTCACCACCGGCAAGCCCGGCTTCTCCACCCGCAACGGCGTCAAGGTGGTGCTCGGCAAGGAGCAGTTCGTCCGGATGCAGAGCGAGAGCATCGGCATCGCCGCGGGCAGCTCCGACTCCTACGACCTGCCGGTCTACTGGGCCACCCGGGTGACATGGAGCGGTGAATACGTGCACGCCGCGCCGTGGTCCGAGGGCTCGCAGGGGTACGCCAACGTCAGCCACGGCTGCACCGGCATGAGCATGGACAACGCCCACTGGTTCTTCGACAACGTGCGGCAGGGCGACATCGTCGAGGTCACCCACAGCCTCGGCGACACGATGACGCCGTTCGACAACGGCTTCGGCGACTGGAATCTGAGCTGGGCGCAGTGGAAGAAGGGCAGTGCCCTCGGCGCCGCGGGTCAGTCCGCGGCGACGCAGAACACCGCCACCACCGCCACCGTCTCCAACCCGGCCCGGCTGCGCCCCCAGGCGCTCTGACCGGCCGCCGCGGCGCTCAGTGCGCCGTCGTCGCCACGGCGGTGGTCCTCGGCGCCAGCCTGGCCCGCAGCAGGCCCGCCAGGGACTCGCTGAGGGCGACCGGGTCGACGGGGTGGGCGACCGCCGCGTCGGCCCGGCTCCAGGTCGCCAGCCAGGCGTCCTGGGGACGGCCGATCAGCACCAGCACCGGCGGGCAGCGGAAGATCTCGTCCTTCGCCTGACGGCACACCCCCATGCCGCCGGCGGGGGAGGTCTCACCGTCGAAGACGCAGACGTCGATGCCGCCGCGCTCCAACTCGGTGAGAACCGCGGGCATCGTCGCGCACTCCACGTACTCCACCGGCGGCAGGTCGGCGGCGGGCCTGCGGCCGACGGCGAGCCGGACCTGCTCCCGGGTGTTCGCGTCGTCGCTGTAGACCAGCACCGTGGCGGTCGCCTGCATCGTGGTTCCTCCTCGTGAAGGCGTTCTCAAGTGCGTCGGATGCTACTCCCGCCAGCGCCTTCGCGAGGAGGGTTCGTACCCCGCGAAGATCGGCGGCCCGGTCGTCCGACGCACCGTCATCCCTCCTTCGGGGGACGGCGCCGCTAGGCCACGCGGGTCTCCTGCGGGCCTTGACACACCGAATGGCACCCCCCGGAGTCAGCGCCAGATAAGCGACCGACATAATGTCGGACGTGGCGACAGCAACAGCAGTAGATACCGGGCACGCGCACCCGTCGGTCAACCGGCCGAACCTCACCAGCGTCGGAACCATCATCTGGCTGAGTTCCGAGCTGATGTTCTTCGCGGCCCTCTTCGCGATGTACTTCACCCTTCGGTCGGTCACGGGTGCCGACTTCTGGAAGGAACACGCCCATGCGTTGAACGTCCCGTTCTCGGCGACGAACACGACGATCCTGGTGCTCTCCTCCTTCACCTGCCAGATGGGCGTCTTCGCCGCTGAGCGCGGCGACGTGAAGAAGCTCCGCTCCTGGTTCATCGTGACCTTCATCATGGGTGCGATCTTCATCGGCGGGCAGATCTTCGAGTACACCGAACTGGTCAAGAAGGACGGCATCTCGCTCAGCTCGGACCCCTACGGCTCGGTGTTCTACCTGACGACCGGGTTCCACGGGTTGCACGTGACGGGCGGACTGATCGCGTTCCTGCTGGTACTCGGGCGGACGTACGCGGCCAAGCGGTTCACCCACCAGCAGGCCACCGCAGCCATCGTCGTGTCCTACTACTGGCACTTCGTCGATGTCGTGTGGATCGGCCTCTTCGCCACGATCTACCTGATCAAGTAGCCGGTCGCACACCGCACACACATTCCAGAAGCATCGACGCAAGAGATCCTGACACCGGGGTAATCCGTGAAAAAGCTCTCCGCACGACGGCGCCACCCGCTGGCGGCGCTTGTCGTCCTACTCTTCGCGCTCGCGGTCACCGGGGGGCTGTACGCCGCGCTCGCGCCGGCGCCGAAGGCGCAGGCCGACGACGCGGCCCAGTCCCTCGCGATCACTGAGGGCAAGAAGCTGTACTCCGTCGGCTGCGCAAGCTGCCACGGCACTTCGGGCCAGGGCAGCTCCGACGGACCGAGCCTGGTCGGCGTCGGCTCCGCCGCCGTCGACTTCCAGGTCGGCACCGGCCGGATGCCCGCGCAGCAGCCCGGCGCGCAGATCCCGAAGAAGAAGGTCATCTACGACCAGGCCGAGATCGACCAGCTCGCCGCGTACATCGCGTCCCTCGGCCCCGGCCCCGCCGTGCCGAGCAAGGACCAGTACAACCCCGCGGGCGCGGACGCCGGCAAGGGCGGGGAGCTGTTCCGCACCAACTGCGCCCAGTGCCACAACTTCGTCGGCAAGGGCGGTGCGCTGACCAACGGCAAGTACGCGCCGACGATCCAGGGCGCCTCGCCCAAGCACATCTACGAGGCCATGCTGACGGGTCCGCAGAGCATGCCGTCCTTCCCGGACAGCACGATGCCGCAGGACACGAAGGCGGACATCATCGCGTACCTCCACGAGGTCAACAGCAGCGAGACGAAGAACCCCGGCGGTCTCTCGCTGGGCAGCATCGGTCCGGTGTCCGAGGGTCTGGTCGCCTGGGTCTTCGGCCTCGGCTTCCTGCTCGTCTGCACCACCTGGATCGCCGCCCGGACGACCAAGGCCAAGAAGTCATGAGCGAGACTGGATCTCACAAAGACGTGTCAGAGAACCTGCCAAGTGAGCACGGCGCTCACGGGAGCGAACCAGCGGTCCCCGACGACCCGTTCGCCAACCCCGGCCATCCCCCCCACGAGTACCGCCGTCAGGACATCGACGAGCGGGCCGAGAAGCACTCCGAGCGGGTCGTGGCGGGGCTGTTCGGCCTGTCGATGCTCGGCACCGTCGCGTTCATCGCCTGCTTCGTGATCTTCCCGGTCGACAAGATCGTCTTCATCTTCCCGTTCGGCAACGTGAGCGCGCTGAACTTCTCGCTCGGCCTCACGCTCGCCGTGGCGCTGCTGGGCATCGGCGCGGGCGCGGTCCACTGGGCCCGCACCCTGATGTCCGACGAGGAGTTCGCCGACGAACGCCACGCGGCGGGCGCGGACGAGGAACTGCGCGAGAACATCGAGCAGCAGTGGGCGCAGGGCGCCCGCGAGAGCGGGTTCGGACGGCGCAAGCTGATCCGCAACACGATGTTCGGCGCCCTGACCCTGGTCCCGCTGGCCGGTGTCGTGATCCTGCGCGACCTCGGCCCGCTGCCGGAGGACAAGCTCCGGCACACCCTGTGGGCCAAGGGCAAGGTGCTGATCAACCAGAACACGAACAAGCCGCTGCGCCCCGAGGACATCGTGGTGGGCTCGCTCACCTTCGCGATGCCCGAGGGTCTGGAGGAGTCCCAGGAGGACTTCCAGGAGCAGATCGCCAAGGCGGCTCTGATGATCGTCCGGATCAAGCCGGACGACATCAAGGACAAGCGCGAGCGTGACTGGGCCCACGAGGGAATCGTGGCCTACTCCAAGATCTGCACACACGTGGGCTGCCCGATCAGCCTCTACGAGCAGCAGACGCACCACGTGCTCTGCCCGTGCCACCAGTCGACGTTCGACCTGTCGGACGGCGCGCGGGTGATCTTCGGCCCGGCGGGGCACCGGCTGCCGCAGCTTCGGATCAGCGTCAATGGTGAGGGCAATCTCGTCGCTCTCGGCGACTTCGATGAGCCCGTCGGTCCGGCATTCTGGGAGCGCGGATGAGTACTACGACGGAAAGCTCGACCCGTCGGGGCAAAAAGCCGGTCGGCCAGCGGGCCGCCGAGTGGACTGACCCCCGGCTCGGTATCTACAAGTTGGCCAAGGCCAACATGCGGAAGATCTTCCCGGACCACTGGTCCTTCATGCTGGGCGAGATCTGCCTCTACAGCTTCGTCATCCTCATCCTCACGGGTGTGTATCTGACGCTGTTCTTCCACCCCAGCATGAACGAGGTCGTCTACCACGGCCCGTACGCGCCGCTCCAGGGCGTGCGGATGTCCGAGGCGTACGCCTCCACCCTGCACATCAGCTTCGAGGTGCGCGGCGGTCTGCTGATCCGGCAGATCCACCACTGGGCCGCGCTGATCTTCATCGCGGCGATGATCGTGCACATGATGCGCGTGTTCTTCACCGGCGGTTTCCGCAAGCCGCGTGAGATCAACTGGCTGTTCGGCTGGACGCTGCTGTTCCTCGGCATGTTCACCGGCTTCACCGGTTACTCACTCCCGGACGACCTGCTGTCCGGCACCGGCATCCGGTTCGCCGACGGCGCGGTACTCGCCACCCCGGTGGTCGGCTCGTACCTGTCGTTCTTCCTGTTCGGCGGGGAGTTCCCCGGGCACGACATCGTCAGCCGGTTCTACTCGATCCACATCCTGCTGCTGCCGGGTCTGATGGCCGGTCTGCTGACCGCCCACCTGATCCTGGTCTTCTACCACAAGCACACGCAGTTCCCGGGTGCGGGCAAGACCGAGAAGAACGTCGTCGGCATGCCGCTGCTGCCGATCTACACCGCGAAGGCGGGCGGCTTCTTCTTCCTGGTCTTCGGCGTGATCTCGGCCATCGCCGCGACCGTGTCGATCAACCCGATCTGGTCGATGGGACCGTACCGGCCGGACCAAGTGTCCACCGGCGCCCAGCCGGACTGGTACATGGGCTTCTCCGAGGGCCTGATCCGTGTGATGCCCGGCTGGGAGATCAACGCCTGGGGACACACACTCGTCCTGGGCGTGTTCATCCCGCTGATGGTCTTCCCGGTGGTGCTGGCGGCCATCGCCGTCTACCCGTTCATCGAGGCGTGGGTCACCGGGGACAAGCGCGAACACCACCTGCTGGACCGGCCGCGCAACCGCCCGGTGCGCACCGGCTTCGGTGTGGCCTGGCTGACCGAGTACTTCGTGCTGCTGATCGGTGGCGGCAACGACCTGTGGGCCACGCACTTCCACCTGTCGATCAACTGGATCACCTGGTTCGTCCGCGTCGGCTTCTTCGTCGCGCCGGTCCTGGCCTTCATCATCACCAAGCGGATCTGCCTGGGTCTCCAGCGCCGTGACCGCGACAAGGTGCTGCACGGTCGCGAGACCGGCATCATCAAGCGGCTGCCGCACGGTGAGTACATCGAGGTGCACGAGCCGATCTCGCAGGAGCAGCGGCACATCCTCACCGCGCACGTCCAGCCGGAGCCGATCGACGCGGGCCCCGAGGTGGACGAGAACGGCGTGGAGCGCAAGCTCAACCCGATCGAGAAGGCGCGGGCCAAGCTCTCCCGCGGCTTCTACGGCGAGCACAGCCAGATTCCGAAGCCCACGGCCGAGGAGTACGAGGAGATCACCAGCGGACACGGCCACCACTGAGCCGCCGCCGCTGAGCTGAGCCACCCACGGGCCGGGCCCGGGAATCCCCCTCAGGGGAGTCCCGGGCCCGGCCCTTCGGCGTCCGCCGTCCGCAGTGCGGGCAGGGAGCCGTCGGGCCCCGCGGCGCGGATAGGCTGAGCGCGCAGTTCCCCATCCCACCACCAGGAGCGTGGACCATGAGCGTTGTGACCCCGGCAGGCGGCGAGAGTCCGGCGACGCGGTCCTGGCCGGACGTGCTGACCACGCTGCTGGCAGGGCGGAATCTGGGTGGGGACGACACCGCGTGGGCGATGGACGCGATCATGCGCGGCGAGGCGAGCGACGTGCAGATCGCCGGGTTCGTCGTCGCGCTGCGGGCGAAGGGGGAGACCGTCGAAGAGGTCTCCGGCATGGTGCGGTCGATGTACGCGCACGCGAACACCATCGAGGTGCCCGGCGCGACCGTGGACATCGTCGGCACCGGCGGCGACCGGGCGAAGACCGTCAACATCTCCACCATGTCGGCGATCGTGGTCGCGGGCACCGGGGCGAAGGTCGTCAAGCACGGCAACCGCGCCGCGTCCTCGGCCAGCGGCGCCTCCGACGTCCTGGGAGAGCTCGGCGTCAATCTGCAACTGACGCCGCAGCGGGTCGTGGAGGTCGCGGAGGAGGCGGGCATCACCTTCTGCTTCGCGATCAAATTCCACCCCGCGCTGCGCCACGCGGGCACCGCCCGGAGCCAGTTGGGGGTGGCGACCGTCTTCAACTTCCTCGGCCCGCTGACCAATCCGGCCCGGGTGCGGGCGCAGGCCACCGGGGTCGCGGACCCGCGGATGGCGCCGATCATGGCCGGGGTGCTGGCCGAACGCGGCTCGTCCGCACTGGTCTTCCGCGGTGACGACGGCCTGGACGAGCTGACCACCACCGCGACCTCCCAGGTGTGGGTGGTGCGCGACGGCAAGGTGGAGCAGACCGCCTTCGACCCGCGGGATGTCGGCCTGCCCCTGGTGCCCGTGGAGGCGCTGCGCGGCGCCGACGCGGCCCACAACGCGGACGTCGCCCGGCGGCTGCTCGCGGGCGAGACCGGGCCCGTACGGGACGCCGTGCTGCTCAACTCGGCGGCGGCGCTGGTGGCCCTGCGGCCCTGCAGCGGGCCGTTGGAGGAGCAGATCGCGGCCGGTCTGGTGACGGCGGCCGAGTCGATCGACTCGGGCGCGGCGGCGGCGACGCTGGAGCGGTGGGCGGCGGCGAGCAACGCGTAATCGCCACGGTGGCGGAATTCGGATAGGTCCCCCGGGGACCGAGCACACGACGCTGTCCAATTTCTGGACCGCGTCTTGTGCGTTCGGCGCCTTGTGGCAGAATGCTGTCCAGGTCACGAGTGACAGCGTCAAGGCCCCGGCTCGCTGTCCGGCAACCCTCCGTCCGAGGCGGGGTGCCCCGGGTGATGACCAGGCCGTGAGCAGCGAGGCTCATGGCAAGCCGGACTTGGGGAGTTCTTTCATGAGCAAGCGAATGCGATAGGGCCTGTCGGCCCGGTTCCGCCGTTCCGCCTTTCGTTCGACGTTTCCATCCCGCGCTTCTGTACCGCGAGCCATTCCTTTTCGGCTTCAGATGTGCGGTGATTTCGCCTGCCGTAATCCGGGAGATCGCCATGACTGTGTCCATCGCTGCCACCGACCGTGAGATTTGTACCCCGCTGCCCGTTCTGGGCCGGGACGTCCTCGTGCCGCTCGTGACGGGCGGCGAAGTGACGTACGCCGCGCTCGACTACGCCGCCAGCGCCCCCGCGCTCCAGCGGGTGTGGGACGACGTGGCCGCCTACGCCCCCTACTACGGCAGCGTGCACCGCGGCGCCGGCTACCTCTCGCAGCTCTCCACCGACCTGTTCGAGCAGAGCCGGGCCACGGTCGCGGAATTCCTCGGCTGTCGGGCCGAGGACCAGGTGATCTTCACCCGTTCGACGACCGACTCGCTCAATCTGCTCGCCGCCGTCATCCCGGCGGGCACCCACGTCTTCGTCTTCGAGACCGAGCACCACGCCTCGCTGCTGCCGTGGCAGACGCGGGACGACGCGCGGGTCACCGTCCTGGGCGCGCCGCGGACGCCCGAGCAGGCCGTCGCCGCGCTCGACGTGGCCCTGCACGGCGCCCCCAAGGGGCCCAAGCTGGTCTGCGTCACCGGCGCCTCCAACGTCACCGGTGAGCTGTGGCCGGTGCGGGAGCTGGCCGCCGCCGCGCACCGGCACGGCGCCCGTATCGTCCTGGACGCCGCCCAACTGGCCCCGCACCACCCGGTGGACATCGCCGCGCTCGACGTCGACTGGGTCGCCTTCTCCGGCCACAAGCTGTACGCGCCCTTCGGCTCCGGTGTCCTCGCGGGCCGCGCCGACTGGCTGCGCGAGGCCGAGCCGTACCTCGCGGGCGGCGGCGCCAGCCGCAAGGTCGCGCGGCGCGCGGACGGCGGAGTCGACGTCGAGTGGCACACCACCGCGGCGCGGCACGAGGCCGGGTCGCCGAACGTCATCGGCGTCTACGCCATCGCCGCGGCCTGCAAGGCGCTGACCGAGGCCGGGTTCGACCAACTCGTCACCCGTGAGCAGCGGTTGCTCGCCCGGCTGCGGGAAGGGCTCGCCTCCGTGCCCGAGGTGCGGGTGCTCTCCCTGTTCGGCGAGGACGCGCCCCGGGTCGGCGTGCTCTCCTTCGTCGTCCAGGGCTGGAACAGCTCGCACTTCGCCGCCGCGCTCTCCGCCGAGTACGGGATCGGCGTCCGCGACGGTCTCTTCTGCGCCCACCCGCTGGTGCGTACGCTCCTCGGGGCCGAGGGCGACGACCCGGGCGAGTGCGGCGCTCCCGAGGCCGCGCCCGGCGAGCGCGTCCTCAACGCCATCCGCGTGAGCTTCGGCGCGGGCACCCCCGAGGAGCACGTCGACCGCTTCGTCCACGCCGTCCGCACCCTCGTGCGCGACGGCGCCCAGTGGAACTACCGCACGGAGGACGGCCGCTGCGTGCCGGACAGGCGCTAGCGCCTGTCCGGCCGAACACGAACGGCGCCTTCGGTGCGGGACTCGATGGCCTTCAGGACGGCGATCATGTCCGCGGCCGGGTCGGTGGCGGCGGTCTCGGTGAACAGGGCGAGGCAGGTGTCGAGCAGGGGAGTGGCGGTGGCGGAGGCGCGGGCGGCCTCCGCGATGAGGCGGTTGTTCATGAGGACGTCGGCGGCGGCGGCCTGGACGGTGAAGTCGCGGGCGAGCAGCTTGGGGGACTTCATACGGGAGACGCCGCTGGCCATCGGTCCCGCGTCGAGCACGGCGAGGAACTGACGGGCGTCGACGCCGTGCCGCTCGGCGAAGTGGAACGCCTCGGTGAGCCCGGTGACCACGGTGATCAGGAAGAGGTTGACCGACAGCTTCATGAGCAGGGCGCCGGGCACCGGCCCGCAGACGAAGGTCTCGTGGCACATGGGCGCCAGCAGCGGCCGTACCGCTGAGACGGCGGCGTCCTCGCCCGCGAGCATCGCCACCAGGCGGCCCGCCTCGGCCGGGGCGCGGGAGCCGGAGACCGGGGCCTCGACGTAGTGGCCGCCCGCCGCGCGGACCTCGGCTTCGAGGCCGAGCGAGTACTCGGGCGAGGTCGTGCCCATGTGGACGAGGGTGTGCCCCGCGACGTTCGCCGCGAAGGCGGGGGTGCCGCGGCCGAGGCAGGAGTCGATGGCGGCGCCGTCGGCGAGCATCACGAAGACGGTCCCGGCGCGGCGGAAGAGGTCGGCGGGGCTGTCGGCGGTTTCGGCGCCCGCCGCCCGCAGGGCCTCGGCGGCGGGCGCGCTGCGGTTCCACACCACCAGCGGGGTCCCGGCGCGGAGGAGATTGAGCGCCATGGGCCGGCCCATGACCCCGAGCCCCAGGAAACCGATGTCCACGACGCACCGCCGCCTCTCTTGCCGTTTATGACAGCCGTCATAATACTGGTCGTTATGACAGTGGTCATAGAGGGTGCGGATCGGCGGGCGGCCGCTTCCGCCGACGGGATCGACCTGCTCAGGCCCGCCGACGCGGACGCGGTGGCCGCCCTCTTCGCGGCCTGCTCTCCGGAGACGGTCCGGCTGCGCTTCCTCGGCGGCGCGCGCGAATTCCCCCGCGCCCACCTGGACCGTCTGCTGGCAGGACCGCCCGCGGCGCACGACGCCGTGGTCGCGTACCGCGGCGGCCGGGACCGCCTGGTGGGAATCGCGGGCTTCGCGGCGGACGACACCGCCGGGCCGGGAACCGGTGGCGAGCTGGGCGTGCTGGTGGTGGACGCCTGGCAGCGCCGGGGCGTCGGCACCGCCATGGTCGGCCTGCTGCTCGCCCGCGCGGGGGCCAGGGGTGTCGAGCACGTGACGGTGAACGTCCCGCACGGCAGGCGGGGCCTGCTCGCCGCGCTCGGCCGCCGCCTGGAACCGGTCCGCGCGTCGTACACCCCGGACGGTCTGACCGCCGTCTATAAGGTGGCCCGGACGACCCGGGCGGCGGGGGTCGGAACGCAGTAGCTCCGTGGAGGTGTCGACGATGGCCGGGTCAGAACGCGGACCGCGCGAGCGGATGGTCTTCAGCGCGGCCCAGCTCATCCGGCGCGAGGGCGTCGGCGCGACCGGCATGCGCGAGGTCGCCGCCCACGCGGGCGCCCCGCGCGGCTCGCTCCAGCACTACTTCCCCGACGGCAAGGAACAGCTCGTCAACGAGGCGGTCGCCTGGGCGGGGAACTACGCCGCCAAGCGCGTCGCCCGCTTCCTGGCCGCGCTGCCCGAGCCGACCCCCGGCGGGCTGTTCGCCGCGATGGTCGGCCAGTGGACGGACGAGTACGCGGCCGACGGCTTCGACGCCGGATGCCCGGTCGCCGCCGCCTCGGTGGACTGCGCGCGGACCACCGAGTCCACCCGGAAGGCGACCGCCGCCGCCTTCGCGGCCTGGACCGCGCCGGTGGCCGCGGCGCTGACCGGCATGGGCGTTCCCGAGGACCGGTCCGTACCGCTGGCGACCCTCATGATCAGCACCCTGGAGGGCGCGATCCTGATCGCCAGGGCGGAGCGCGACGTCCGCGCCCTCACCACCGCCGCACGGGAGTTGGGCCCGCTGCTGGACGCGGCCCGCGCGTGACCGCGTACCGGGAGCGCAGGACGAATCCGTAGGACGAACCCGTAGGCGGAATCCGTAGAGGGAATCAGCCTCAGGCGTCGAGGCCGATCGCGAACGCGGCCTCCAGGTCGTGCTGCGAGTACGTACGGAAGGCGACATGGGTGTCGGTGGCCTCGACACCGGGGATCTTGGAGATCCGGCCCGGAATGATGTCCGCCAGGTCGTCGTGGCGGGCGACGCGGACCAGCGCGACGAGGTCGTACGTGCCGGTCACGGAGTAGACCTCGCTGACGTTGTCCAGCGCGGCGATGGCCTCGGCGATCTCCGGAATCCGGTCGACGGAAGTCTTGATGAGCACGATCGCGGTGATCACGGCTGGATGTCTCCTTGGGTCGACCCGACTACGACGCTCAGCTTACGACGCGGCCGGTAGCACACCCAGGCGCACAGGAACCCGAAGGCGAAGCCGACGACATGGGCGAGATACGCCACCCCCGGACCGTTGTTGCCGGTCTGGGCGGCGAGCCACTGGAGGACGAACCAGAAGCCGAGCACCATCCACGCGGGGAAGCGCAGCGGGATGAAGAAGAGGAAGGGGAACAGGCTCGTCACCCGGGCCTTGGGATACAGATAGAGATACGCGCCCAGCGCCCCGGAGATCGCCCCGGACGCGCCGACCAGGCTCTGCGTCGACTCGGGGTTGGCGAGCGCGAAGCCGTACGTCGCCAGATAGCCCGCGACCAGGTAGAAGAGCGCGAAGCGCACCCGGCCCATCCGGTTCTCGACGTTGTCGCCGAAGACGTAGAGGAAGAGCATGTTGCCGATCAGGTGCAGCCAGCTCCCGTGCAGGAACATCGCCGTGAGCACCGACAGCAGCGGCGACTTCGCGTACGCGTGCGGGGCCGCGCAGCCCGCGGGCAGGTCGAGCCGGTCCATCGGGAGCCGGCCGTGGAACAGCTCACTGGGGATGACACCCCAGTGCGCGAAGTAGACGGCCTGCGCGCACTGGAGCTTGTCGCCCGTGCCGTAGGAGGGGTTGAAGCCGGACAGCGGTCCGAGGAGGAAGACCACGGTGCACAGGGCGATCAGCGCATACGTCACGACCGGCGTGCGGCGGACCGGGTTCTTGTCGTACACCGGGATGACCATGGACCGATGATGACGCAGCGGTCGTAACGGACATAGGCCGCCTCGCCGCAGCGCGTCGCGGGTCGGAGGCCGTAAGGTGACCCCGACGTACGCCCGTCAGCACTGATACGCCCGACCGAGGAAGAGGTGCAGGACCGATGCCGGTGCCCATGCCCACCGCCACCACCCGGTGGCGCTGCACGCAGTGCGGCAATCTGACCCGGTTCGACGTGACCCGCTCCACGCGGGTCGTGGAGTACGTCCATCTCGACCTCGGCGGCGAGCCGCGGATCGAGGAGACCGACGTGCTGACCGAGACGGTCGAGTCCGTGCGGTGCCGCTGGTGCAACGCCGCGGACCAGATCGAGCTGGTCGACCGGCCGGGCGCGGCCGTGGCCGCGGGAACGTCCGAGGGAACGGCCGGGGAAACGGACTCCGGCGCGGACGCGGAGACCGGTTCGGCGCGGGACTGAGCCTCCTTACGGGGACAATGGATGCAAGAGGCGGCGGCCGGAGGGATCGAAGGGGGCCGGGGAGGCGCCGTGTAACCGGACGGGAGTGACTGGTGGACGGTATCGGCGGCTTTCCGCGGGCCGAGGCGAGGGGGTCCGAGACGGATGCCGCCGACGGGCCGGGCGCCGACGCGTCCGGCGCCGCGGCGCAGGACCCCGACACACCGCGGGCCGACGACGAACCGGGCGCCGAAGCACCGCCCGGCCGTGACGGCGGCGGCACTCCCGACGGCTCTACCGGCAGCGTCTCCGGCAGCGCTCCCGACGGCAACGCTGCCCCCGGCGCCGACGCTCCCGGTGACCCCGCCGACACCGGTGATACCGCCGACCCCGCCGATACCGGTGTCACTGCCGATGACGACGCCGCTCATGACGACGCCGCTCATGAACCCGCGCTCGACCGGCCGCTGCCCGAAGGCGTACGCCACCGCGTCGTCGCCGTCGCCGCCGACGCCTTCGGCGGGTTCACCTTCGCCGAACTGCCGGTCTCGCTGCGGCCGTACGCCCGTTTCACCCCGTCCAGACGTGTGAAATACGCGGCCACCGCGCTGGCCACCGCGCTGGAGGGCGACCCGGCCTTCCGGCACAAGGTCGCGGGCAAACTGCGCGAGGCGCAGCCGGAGCTGACCGGGGCGCTGGACGCCGGCACCCCGCCGCCCGCCGCGGACCCGCTCGACGTGGCCGCCGCGGCCTATCTGCTGCGCCCCGCGGGCTGGGCCAAGCTTGTCACCACCGCGGGCGAGGAGGCCCAACGGGCGCACGCTGAGCGGGCCGACGAGGAGACGCTGCGCGAACTGGCCAAGCTCCGCGAGGAGGTCCAGGGCCTGCACACGCAGTTGCGCTCGGACGCCGTACGGGCCCGCGCCGAACTGGACGCCGTCCGCAAGGAGGGCGACTCGGTGCACCGCAAGCTGCGCAGCGCCCTCAGCGACGTCAAGCGGGCCGAGGCCGCCCAGCGCAAGATCCAGGCGGAGCTGGACGAGGCGCGGGCCGCCGCCGCCCAGGACAAGGCCGCCGCGGAGAGCGAGGCACGGCGGCTGCGCACCCGGCTCGCCGAGGCCGAGGCGGCGGTCGAGTCGGGCCGCCGCGCCGCCCGTGAGGGCCGCAGTATCGAGGACGTACGGCTGCGCCTGCTGCTGGACACCGTCCTCGACGCGGCCTCGGGGCTCCGCCGTGAACTGGCGCTGCCGCCGCGCGACACCCTGGGCGTACGCCCCGCCGACACGGTGGACGCGGTCGCGCCCGGGGCCTTCAGCCCGCGTGACATCGCCACCCGCGCGCTGTCCGAGACCGACCCGGCGCTGCTCGACCAGTTGCTCGCGCTGCCGCAGGCGCACCTCGTCGTCGACGGCTACAACGTCACCAAGACCGGCTATCCGTCGATGCCGTTGGAGAAACAGCGGCTGCGGCTGCTCGGCGGGCTCGCGGCGCTGGCCGCGCAGAGCGGCGCCGAGGTCACCTGTGTCTTCGACGGCGCCGACCTGGACATGCCGGTGCTGCTCGCGCCGCCGCGCGGGGTGCGGGTGCTGTTCAGCAAGGCCGGTGAGACCGCTGACGAGTTGATCCGGCGGCTGGTGCGGGCGGAACCGCCCGGCCGGCAGATCGTGGTGGTCTCCGCGGACCGCGAAGTCGCCGACGGCGTGGCCAAGGCGGGCGCCCGCCCGGTCGCCTCCGTCCTGCTGCTGAAACGTCTCGCACGCGTCTGAACCGCGCCTGCCGCTCGCGCCGCCCGCGCCCCCGGCTCCTCGTCGCCGCACCGCCGCACCGCCGCAGCACTGAACCACCGAACAGATCACTATTCGTTCGAGTATTCGGTTCACGAACGCGCCATCGTCGACGGAGCGTTGATCCACCCTCACTGCGCGTACGAAGGTCGTAAAGAATGTGCGAACCGGTCGAGATTTTGCCAACAAGGATTTGAACCGATCACAGATAGGTCACTAAGGTCGGGCGTCGAACCTCCGCGCAGTCGATCATCCAATCCGGATGGCGCGCCGGGGGCCGCCCGCCAGTCAACCGGTAGGCGGCTGAAGGAAGAAGGAGCTCGCCTTCGTGGCGTCCCACCGTCGTCCCAAGCCGGCAAGCCGCACGCGCGTGACCGTGCTGACCGCCACCGCCGCAGCCGCGGTGGCCCTCACCTCCCAGGCGGCCCAGGCCGCCCCCGCCAAGCCGACCGTCAAGGACGCCAAGGCGAAGGTGGACGCGCTGTACGAGCAGGCTGAGCAGGCCTCAGAGAAGTACGACGGGGCCAACGAGAAGCTGCACACCCTCCAGAAGGAGGCGGGCACTCTCCAGGACCAGGTGGCCAGGCAGCAGCAGCACCTGAACCAGCTCAGGGACGGCCTCGGCGCCATCGCCGCGTCCCAGTACCGCAGCGGTGGCATCGACCCGTCGCTCCAGCTCTTCCTGTCGTCCAACCCGGACAACTACCTGGACCAGGCGACCACGCTCAACCAGCTCACGTCGATCCAGACCGACTCGCTGCACCAACTCCAGGACGCCAAGCGGACCCTGGACCAGCAGCGCGCCGAGGCGACCGCCAAGCTGACCGAGCTCCAGACCACCCGCACCGAGCTGGCCAAGCGCAAGGCCGAGGCGAAGGACAAGCTGGCCCAGGCCCAGCAGATCCTCAACTCGCTGACGGCCGCGCAGCGCGCGTCCATCGCCGCCGCCGACGCCCGCGCCAACCGCTCCACCACCCGCGTGGACCTCGGCGACGCGAAGCCCGCCTCGCAGCGCGCCGCCGCCGCCTTCTCCGCCGCGCAGTCCAGGGTCGGCCTGCCGTACGTGTACGGCGCCTCGGGCCCCAGCTCCTTCGACTGCTCCGGCCTCACCTCGTGGGCGTACAACCAGGCCGGCGTGACGATACCGCGCACCTCGCAGGCCCAGGCGAACGCCGGGACCCGGATCTACTCCACCTCCCAGCTCGCCGTCGGCGACCTCGTCATCTTCTACGGCGACTACCACCACGTCGGCCTCTACGCGGGCAACGGCATGGTGCTGCACGCGCCGAAGCCGGGCGCCTCGGTGCGCTACGAGTCGATCGGCAACATGCCGTTCCAGTTCGGCGTCCGCATCTGACGCCTTCCGGCGTCGTTCCTCACCGATCTCACGGGTCCGCGGGAGTCTCCCGCGGACCCCGGTGCGTTCATACGGCGTTCGGACTCCTACGGCGTTCGGGTGATGAACAAGTGCCCGGTGCCGCCCGGTGCGGGTGTGTGACCTGGGCGGGAGGCGCGGCGCGGCGATGCGGGGGCCGCGCCTTCTTTGAACTCTCCGCGTCGCGCTGACTACTGTCAGCTCCCGTGGCTTCCCATCGACGCTCCCCACAGCCGGGCTTCGCCGCCCGCACCACCCGGGTCACCGTGCTGTCCGCGGCCGCCGCGGCCACCGCGGCGCTGTCCGGCGGTGCGGCGCAGGTCGCCTCGGCCGATCCCGGCGGGGGCGCACCCGACACGGCGTCCCGGCTCGACCGGCTCTACCAGCAGGCCGAGCAGGCCACCGAGAAGTACAACGCGGCGCAGGAGCACGCCAAGCGGCTCCGCGCCGACCTGACCACCCTCCAGGACCGGGCCGCCGAGGGGCAGCAGCGGGTCAACGACATGCGGCAGGAGCTGGGTTCGCTCGCCTCCGAGCAGTACCGCAGCGGCGGCATCGACCCCTCGCTCGCCCTGATGATGTCCTCGGACCCCGACCAGTACCTGGACCGGGCCACCACCTTGGACCGGCTCAGCGCCCAGCAGGCCGGGCGGCTGCGCCAACTCCAGGAGGCCGAGCGGCTGTTGCTCCAGCAGCGCTCCCAGGCGGCGGGCAAGCTCGCCGAACTGGACAAGGCCGGGGCGGTGCTCCAGGACCGCAAGCGGTCGGTGCAGCGGGCGCTCGCCGAGGCCCAGCGGCTGCTCAACGCGATGCCCGCCGCCCAGCGCGCCGGATACCGTCCCGGCATGGACGCCGGGCGCGCCTCCCGCGACCGTACGACCGCCGACCTGCCGGCCATCCCGAATCTGCCCGCCGCCTCGGGGCGCGGCGCGATGGCCGTGGCCGCCGCCCGCCAGATGGTCGGCGCCCCTTACGTCTGGGGCGCCACCGGGCCCAACTCCTTCGACTGCTCGGGCCTGATGCAGTACTCGTACGCACGGGCCGGGGTCGCGCTGCCGCGCACCTCGCAGGAGCAGATGAACGCCGGGCAGCGGGTGCCGCTGGACCAGGCGCGGCCCGGCGATCTGGTGATCTACCGCGGCGACGCCAGCCATGTCGCGATGTACGTCGGCGGCGGCCAGGTCATCCACGCCCCCTACCCCGGCGCCAGGGTCCGCTACGACCCGGTCGGCATGATGCCGATCACGGCCGTGACCCGGCCGTAAGGGCGCGGCGCCCCGGCCGTGGGGGGCGTCCTCGGGGCCGTACGATCGGGCCCATGGCCGTGGCGCCCCTCCGACGTACGCCGACCGCTTCCCGTGTCCGGGCGGCGGCGCTCGGCCTGCCCCTGGCGCTGTTGGCGGCGCTCGTCGCCGGGTGCGGCGGGACCGCCTCGGGCGGGCGGCCCACGGTGGACGCCACCGACGCCGGGATCCGGCAGGCGCTCGACCGGCGGGCCTCCGCGGTGCTGCACCACGACCGGGCGGCCTTCCTCGCCGGGATCGACCCGCGGGCGACGCGCTTCCTCGACCGGCAGAAGGCGATGTTCACCGACATCGCGGACGTGCCGCTGGCCGACTGGTCCTACCGGCTGGTGCGGACCGGCGCGTTCGGCCTGCCGCCGACCGCCGACGGCACGGTACGGGCCGCGGCCGAGGTCCAACTGCGGTACCGGCTCAGCGGATTCGACGCGGCGCCGGTCGCCGCGACCGACTACCTGACGCTGTCCCGGCGGGGCGGGAGCTGGTACGTGGCCGGGGACGACGACGGCGCCGCGTCCGGGCACCGCGGCGCCGTACAGCTGTGGGACCAGGGCCGGGTGACGGTGGTGCGCGGCACGGACAGCCTGGTGCTCGGGCTCGGCGACGCCGCCGGGCTGCGCGGCTACGCCGAGGACGTGGACCGGGCGGTGCCGGAGGTCCGGCGGACCTGGGGCGGCGCCGGGTGGTCGGGCAAGGTGGTGGTCGAGGTGCCGCGCACGCTGGACCAGATGGCCGCGCTGGCCGACGCGGACCCGGCCGATTACCGCAACATCGCCGCCGTCACCACGGGGGAGGGCGGCGGCAGCGCGCGGGTCGGCTCCGACCGGGTGATCATCAACCCCGAGGCGTTCAGCGGGCTCTCCGCCTTCGGCCGGCAGACCGTGCTCACCCACGAGACCACGCATGTCGCCACCCGCGCGTGGACCACCGCCCGCACCCCGCTGTGGCTCTCCGAGGGCGCCGCCGACTGGACCGCCTACCGTACGGCGGGCCGCACCGCCCGCGAGCTCGCCCCGGAGCTGGCCGCCGCCGTCGCCGCGGGCCGCGTCCCCGCCGCGCTGCCCGCCGACGCCGACTTCCACTCCGCCGACGCCGACACCCTCTCCCGCGCCTACGAGGGCGGCTGGCTCGCCTGCCGCCTGATCGCCGACCAGTGGTCCCCGGACGCGCTCGTCGCCTTCTACCGCGCCGTCGCCTCCGGCGGCACCGTCGACTCCCACCTGCGCACCACTCTCGGCACCACCCTCCCCGCCTTCACCGCCCGCTGGCGCGCCTACCTCCACCAGGAGCTGCCATGACCCGTGACCCCGCCGCGGAACCCCCGGCCCACCGGCCCCCGCCTCCGTCGAACGCCGCCCCAGGACGCCCCCCGCACACCCCGCCGCAGCCAACAGGATCTTCGCCTGCGGCGGACGCCGGGTCTTCGGCTGCGGGGGTGGGGGACTTCAGTGCGGAGGAGGTCGGGCGGGCGCGGGCTTTGCGGCGGGGGGTGTGGCCGGTCGCGCTCGGCGGGCGGGTGGCAGCGCTGGGGCTGATGCTGGGGCTGGGGCTGACGACCGGGGGAGCGGGGCTGGTCGCGGCGTTCGGCGGCGGGACGTGGGGCGGCCGGGTGGCGGGCGCGGCGGTGTCCCTGGTGCTGCTGCCCGAGGTGCTGGGGCTGCCCTTCGCGGCGCGCGGGCGCGTGGTCCGCCGCCGGTTCGGCCTGGTGACGCAGGGCTGGGGCGGGTGGTGGGCGGACGTGCTGCGCGGCCTGCTGATCTCGCTGCCGCTGACCTTCGGTGCGCTCTTCGCCGTCTACGCCCTCGCCGGGGCGACCGGCCACTGGTGGGTGTGGGCCGCGCTCGGCGCCGCCGCGCTGACCGTCGTGATGTCCTGGGCGGCGCCCATGATCTTCGAGCCGCTGTTCAACCGCTTCACGCCGATGGAGCCGGGCCCCCTCAGGGACGCCCTGCTGGCGCTCGCCGCCCGCGACGGCGTCACCGTCGAGGATGTCCTGGTCGCCGACGCCTCGCGCCGTACGACCGCGCTCAACGCGTACGTGTCCGGCTTCGGCCGCACCCGCCGCATCGTCGTCTACGACACCCTGCTGACCACGGCGCAGCCGCGCGAGGTGGAACTGGTGGTCGCCCATGAACTCGGCCACGTCGTGCACCGGGACGTGCCGCGCGGCACCGCGCTCGGCGCGCTGGGCGCGGCCGTCGGCGTGTGCGTCCTGGCCGCCGTGGTGACCTGGCGGCCCCTGCTCGACCTCGCGGGCGCCGACGACTTCGCGGACCCGCGCTCCGCCTGGCTGCTGGCGGCCGTCGCCACTGTCGGCGGCGCCGTCGCCGGGCCGCTGGGCTGCGCGGTGAGCCGCGGGGTCGAGCGGCGCGCCGACCGGCACGCCCTCGAACTGACCGCGGACCCGGCCGAGTTCATCGCGATGCAGCGCCGCCTGACGGTCGCGAACATCGGCGACCCCGACCCGCCGCGCGCCCTGCACCTGATGTTCGGCACCCACCCCACCCCCGCCGAACGCATCGCCGCCGCCCGCGCCTGGCGCCCGCCCGCCCCGCAGGACACGTTCTAGCCCTTGTCGTGCACCCCGACCCGCTCGGCTCGGGTGAGCACCGCGGCCGGGGCGTCGGCGGGTTCCCCCTCGACCGCGCCGCGCGCCGCGCGGCGCGGCACGGTGGCCGCCCACAGCCGACGGCAGGCGCTCAGGGACGCCAGGACGAGCAGGCCGTTACGGGTGACGATCAGCGCCACGCCCAGCTTGTCGCTGTGGGCGATGTCCTCGAAGAAGATCGGGAACTCCAGCGTGGTGAAGAGCGTCGCGCCCAGCATCAGCGCGACCGGCCGCCGTACCACCGACTCCCGCAGCGTCATGCAGACCGCGCCGATGCCGACCAGCCACACCATGTACTGCGGGCTGATCACCCGGCTGGTGGTGGTGAAGACCAGCACCGCGGTGAAGGCCGCGTCGAAGGGCGTGGCGACCGAGTACGAGCGGGCCCGCACCCGCCACAGCAGCAGCCAGGCGAAGGCCAGCAGGGACAGCGCCATCGCCGCGGTGCTCACCAGGTGCACATGCGGGCCGATGAACTCGACCGACCCGTAGTGCATCCGCGCGGTGCCGTGCCAGCCGAAGTGCCGGGCGATGTGGAAGACGGTGGCGCCCAGCGACTCGACCTCGGTGCCGCGGTCGCGCTGGAAGGTGAGGAAGGACAGCGAGCCCGGCATGGCCAGGTGGAAGGCGAGCGCGATCACCGCCATCGTCACCGCCGCCGAGATCCACGACCGCCGGGTGGTACGGCCGCGAGGCGTCCCGATGAGCAGCAGCAGCGGCCACACCTTGAGCATGGCGCCCACCCCGGCCAGCACCCCGCCCGCCTTCGGGCGGCGCGGCAGCAGGAGCAGCCCCGCCACGGCGACGGCGGTGACCATCACGTCGTAGCGGGCGTAGATGATCGGGCCGAGCAGCGCGCCGCCGCCGACCCAGACCCACACCCCGGCCATCCGGCCGCCGCGCCTGACCCGCGAGTCGCGCAGCAGCACCGCCAGGATCACCGCGTCCGCCAGGAAGGCCAGCCAGAAGAAAGCGGCGGTGTAGCTGAGGAAGGGCAGCAGGCCGGGCGCGAGGATCACCAGCGCGGCCCCCGGCGGGTACTGCCAGGTCACGTCGTGCAGCGGGAAGCTGCCCGTGCTCAGCACCCCGTACCAGCGGTGGTAGACGGACGAGACATCGTGGGCGATGTACTGGCCGGGAAAGTGGACGACCTCGAACACGAACAACAAGAACGCGGCTCGGGTGACGACCCAGGTGAGCACGGCCCAGCCCCGACCGCTGATATGTGTGTTTGTCACGATACGCATCATGCGGTGAGCGGCGGCCCGGTCGCGGGACGGACGCGGCCGGTGGCGGCCAGCCGGGTGAACACCGCGTGAGCGGGTACTGTCGGCGGCGATGGACAAGACCCTGATCGTGACCAACGACTTCCCGCCCCGGCCCGGCGGCATCCAGTCCTTCGTGCACAGCATGGCGCTGCGGATGGACCCGGGACAGGTCGTCGTCTACACCTCCACCTGGAAGGACGGCGCCGAGGTCGCCCGCTTCGACGCGGAGCAGCCCTTCCCCGTGGTCCGCGACCGCACCTCGATGCTGCTGCCCACCCGCAGGGTCACCCGGCGCGCCGCCGACCTGCTGCGGGAACACGGCTGCTCCTCCGTCTGGTTCGGCGCCGCCGCCCCGCTCGGCCTGATGGCGCCCGCGCTGCGCAAGGCAGGGGCGCGGCGGCTGGTCGGCACCACGCACGGGCACGAGGCGGGCTGGGCGCAGCTCCCCGCCAGCCGCTCGCTGCTGCGCCGGATCGGCGAGGGCACCGACACCCTCACCTACCTCGGCGAGTACACCCGCTCCCGGATCGCCGCCGCGCTGACCCCGGCCGCCGCCGCCCGGATGGTCCAACTGCCGCCGGGCGTCGACGAGAAGACCTTCCACCCCGGCTCGGGCGGCGCGGTGGTACGGGCCAGGCTCGGCCTCGCCGACCGCCCGGTGGTGGTGTGCGTGTCGCGGCTGGTGCCGCGCAAGGGCCAGGACACGCTGATCCAGGCCATGCCCCGGATTCTGCACGAGGTGCCGGACACCGCGCTGCTGATCGTCGGCGGCGGACCGTACCGGGGAGACCTGGAGAAGCTGGCGGAGCGGACCGGCGTCGGCCACGCGGTGCGCTTCACCGGGCCCGTGCCGTGGGAGGAGCTGCCCGCCCACTACGGCGCCGGTGACGTCTTCGCGATGCCGTGCAGGACCCGGCGCGGCGGCCTGGACGTCGAAGGGCTCGGCATCGTCTACCTGGAGGCGTCCGCGACCGGGCTGCCGGTGATCGCGGGCGACTCCGGCGGCGCGCCCGACGCGGTCCTGGACGGCGAGACCGGCTGGGTGGTCGCGGGCGGCTCGCCCGCGCAGTGCGCCGACCGCGTCCTGACCCTGCTGCGCGACCCCGAACTGCGCGCCCGGATGGGCGAGCGCGGCCGTCGCTGGGTCGAGGACGCCTGGCGCTGGGACCTGCTGGCGCAGCGGCTCACGTCCCTGCTGTAACCCGATGGGCGCGGTCACGGCCGCCGTCCCGGCGCCGTCGTCGTACGAGAACCGGCCGCCGTAAAAGACCATGCGTCATGGGCATGGAGGGTTCACGCGGACCCGCCCATCATGCGCGCATGACATCAGACCTGACGCGCCGTCACTTTCTGGGACTCGGCGCCCTCCAAACCGCAGCAGCACTCGGCCTCACCCGTATCGCGCTCTCCGCGACCCCCGCGTCCGCCGCGCAGGCGGAGCCCGCCGCCACCACCTTCAGCCCCGCGATCGTGATCGGCTCCGGCTACGGCGGCGCCGTCGCCGCCCTCCGGCTCGGCCAGCGCGGTGTCACCACCACCGTCCTGGAGATGGGACGGCTGTGGGACACCCCCGCCGCCGACGGCAAGATCTTCTGCAACACCAGCTCGCCCGACCAGCGGTCGATGTGGTTCCGCAGCCGCACCGAGGCGCCGCTGGCGACCTTCCTCTGGCTCGACCTCGTCAACAAGGACATCACCCCCTACCCCGGCGTCCTGGACCGTGTGCACTACGGCGACATGTCCGTCTACGTCGGCCGCGGCGTCGGCGGCGGCTCCCTGGTCAACGGCGGCATGGCCGTCACCCCGTCCCGCGCGTACTTCGAGGAAGTCCTCCCGCAGGTCGACTCCACCGCGATGTACTCCACGTACTTCCCGCGCGCCACCAGCATGCTCGGCGTCAACACCGTCGACCCCGCCTGGTTCGAGTCCACCGAGTGGTACCAGTTCGCCCGCGTCTCCCGCGACCAGGCCCACAGCGCCGGCCTCAGCACCACCTTCGTGCCGAACGTGTACGACTTCTCGTACATGAAGGCCGAGGCCGCGGGCACCGCCACCAAGTCCGCGCTGGACCAGGAGGTCATCTACGGCAACAACCACGGCAAGCGCAGCGTCGACAAGACCTATCTGGCCTCGGCGCTCGGCACCGGGCACGTCACCATAGAGACCCTCAGCCGGGTCAGAGCCGTGAGAAGAGCGGCCGACGGCACGTACGTCCTCACCGTCGACCGGATCGACCTGACCGGCGCGGTCGTGGAGACCCGCGAGGTCGGCTGTCGCTACCTCTTCCTCGCCGCGGGCAGCCTCGGCTCCACCGAGATCCTGGTCAGGGCCCGCGAGACCGGCACCCTCCCGCGGCTCAACGCGAGCGTGGGCACCGCCTGGGGCGGCAACGGCAACATCATGCTCGCCCGCGCCAACTACCTGTGGAATCCCACCGGGGCGCACCAGTCCACCATCCCCGTCATGGGCATCGACGACTGGTCCAACGCGAGCAACCCGGTCTTCGCCGAGATCGCCCCGCTCCCGATCGGCTTCGAGACCTGGATCAGCCTCTACCTGGCCATCACCAAGAACCCCGAACGCGGCACCTTCTCCTACGACTCCGCCACCGACTCCGCCCGGCTGAACTGGACGCTCGCCCAGAACCAGCCCTCGGTCAAGGCCGCCAAGACCCTCTTCGACCGGATCAACCGCAAGCAGGGCACGATCTACCGCTACGACCTCTTCGGCGGCAACAAAGCCTTCGCCGACGACTTCTGCTACCACCCGCTGGGCGGCCTGCCGCTCGGCCGCGCCACCGACGCGTACGGCCGTGTCAGCGGCTACGACCACCTCTACGTCACCGACAGCTCCCTGATCCCCGGCTCCATCGGCGTCAACCCGTTCGTGACGATCACCGCGCTCGCGGAGCGGCTCATGGACAGCGCGCTCGCCGAAATCAGCCCGTCCGGCGTGTGAGGACAGAACCTCAGCGCTGGTAAAGGGCCTCGATCTCCGCCGCGAAGTCCGTCAGGACGACATTCCGCTTCAGCTTCAGCGACGGCGTGACGTGGCCGGACTCCTCCGTGAACTGGGTCGGCAGAATACGGAACTTCCGCACCGACTCGGCCTTGGAGACGGCCGCGTTGCCCTCGTCCACCGCGCGCTGCACGGCCGCCAGCAGCTCCGGGTCGGCCGCCAGCTCGGCGACGCCCGCGCCCGCCTTGCCGTGCTGCTCGGCCCAGTGCGGCAGGAACTCCTCGTCCAGGGTGATCAGCGCCGCCACGAACGGGCGCCCGTCACCGACCACCATGCACTCGGCGACCAGCGCGTCCGCCCTGATCCGGTCCTCGATCACCGCGGGCGCGACGTTCTTGCCGCCCGCCGTCACGATGATCTCCTTCTTCCGGCCGGTGATCGACAGATAGCCGTCCTCGTCGAGCGAGCCCAGGTCACCGGTGTGGAACCAGCCGTCGGAGACCGCCTCCGCGGTCGCCGCCTCGTTGTTCCAGTACCCGGTGAACAGGTGCTCGCCGTGCAGCAGCACCTCGCCGTCGTCCGCGATCCGCACGGTCGACCCCGGCAGCGGCTGGCCGACCGAACCGATCTTCGTACGGTCCCAGGGGTTGAAGGCCGTGGCCGCGCAGGACTCGGTGAGGCCGTAGCCCTCCAGCACCGTGAAGCCGATACCGCGGTAGAAGTGGCCGAGGCGCTCGCCCAGCGGCGCGCCGCCGGAGATCGCGTGGGTGGCCCGGCCGCCGAGGACCGCGCGGAGCTTGGCGTACACGAGCCGGTCGAAGACCTTGTGCGTGAACCGCAGCTTCAGCGACGGGCCCGCCGTGGTGTCCAGCGCCCGGCTGTACTCGATCGCGGTGGCCGCCGCGCGGTCGAAGATCTTGCCCTTGCCGCCCGCCTCCGCCGTGGCCCGCGCGGTGTTGTAGACCTTCTCGAAGACCCGCGGTACCCCCAGGACCATCGTCGGCCGGAACGAGCCGAGGTCGTCGGTGAGGTTCTTGACGTCCGGCACATGGCCGAGCCTGATCGGCGCCATCACGGCCGCGACCTCGACCAGCCGCCCGAAGACGTGGGCCAGCGGCAGGAAGAGCAGCACCGAGGAGTCGCCGGTACGGAACAGCGGGCTCAGCCGCTCCACCACGTTGCCGCACTCCGCGAAGAAGCTGCGGTGGCTCAGCACACAGCCCTTGGGGCGGCCCGTGGTGCCCGAGGTGTAGACGACGGTCGCGGGGGAGTCGGCGCCCGCGCTCGCGCTGCGCTCGTCCACCACCGCGTCGGAGATGTCGGTACCCGCCGCGTTCAGCGCGTCCACCGCGCCGGTGTCGATCCGCCACAGGTGCTTGAGCCGCGGCAGCCGCTCCCGTACGGACTCCACCGCGCTCTCGTGCGGCTCGGACTCCACGACCGCCGCGACCGCGCCCGAGTCGCTGAGGATCCACTCGATCTGGGACGCCGACGACGTCTCGTAGACCGGCACGGTGACCGCGCCCGCGCTCCAGATAGCGAAGTCCAGCAGCGTCCACTCGTACCGCGTCCTGGACATCACGGCCACCCGGTCGCCCGGCTGCACGCCCGAGGCGATCAGACCCTTGGCCGCGGCGCGCACCTCGGCGAGGAAACCCGTCGCGCTGACGTCCTGCCACCGGCCCGCGGAGTCCTTGCGGGCGACGACGGCGGTGTCCGGATGCTGAGCGGCGTTGCGGCGGATCAGATCCGTCAGATTGGCGTCCGCGGGGACCTCGTACAGGGCCGGAAGACTGAACTCACGCAAGGCGGCTGCTCCTCATCGGTGCCACGGCGCACCCGGAGGGAAGATGTGGACGGCGTGGACGTTACCCATCGGTAAAGCTCTGGCGATAGGGGGGGCCGTACAGATGTTCTCAGCGTCACACACACATCACACGCGCTTCACACACCGGGGCGGAGCGGCTGGGTTCCTGCCCGGAAGAGTAGTCCAGCGCCCGGCCGGGCCGCCGCTGACCCGCTAGGGTCTGTCCGGCTATAAAGTGTCCGCATGCGGGTCCATGTGGTGAGTGACGTCCATGGCGCTGCCGAGGCCCTGAGCCGGGCCGGGGACGGCGCGGACGCGCTGGTCTGCCTGGGCGACCTGGTCCTCTTCCTCGACTACGCCGACCACTCCCGCGGCATCTTCCCCGACCTCTTCGGCGTCGCCAACGCCGACCGGATGGTCGAGCTGCGCACCGCCCGCCGCTTCGACGAGGCCAGGGTCCTGGACCAGGAGCTGTGGGCCGGGACCGACCGGCGCACCGCCATCGAGTCCGCGGTACGCAAGCAGTACGCGGAGCTGTTCGCCGCCTTCCCCGCCCCGACGTACGCCACCTACGGCAACGTCGACATCCCGGCCCTCTGGCCGGAGTACGCGGGCCCCGGCACCACCGTCCTGGACGGCGCGACCGCCGAGATCGGCGGCCGGGTCTTCGGCTTCGTCGGCGGCGGCCTGCGCACCCCGATGCGCACCCCGTACGAAATCTCCGAGGAGGAGTACGCGGCCAAGGTCGCCGCCCTCGGCCCGGTCGACGTGCTCTGCTCCCACATCCCGCCCGCGATCCCGGAACTCTGCTACGACACCGCCGCCCGGCGCTTCGAGCGCGGCAGCCAGGCGCTGCTGGAGGCGATCCACACCGTCCGGCCCAAATTCGCGCTCTTCGGCCACGTCCACCAGCCGCTGGTGCCGCGCACCCGGATCGGCCGCACCGAATGCGTCAACGTCGGGCATTTCAACCACACCCGTCGGCCGTGGGTCCTGGAGTGGTGACCCGGCCGCCGGACGCGACCGGCGGCGCCCGCAGCGGTGACGGCCGCCCCACCTGCACGCGGTAGCCTTCAGCAGCAATGGCATGCGATGTCCCGGAGGGGCTACGGCGATGGCGGAACACACGAAGTCGAGCATCACGATCGAGGCGGCTCCGGCCGCCGTCATGGGCGTCATCGCCGACTTCGGCCGCTACCCGGAGTGGACGGGAGAGGTCAAGGAGGCGGAAGTCCTCGCCACCGACGCCGAAGGCCGCGCCGAGCAGGTCCGGCTGGTGCTCGACGCCGGGGCGATCAAGGACGACCACACCCTGGCGTACACCTGGATCAGCGCCACCGAGGTGCGCTGGTCGCTGGTCAAGTCCCAGATGCTGCGCACCCTCGACGGCTCCTACGCCCTCGCGCCGCGCGACGGCGGCACGCGCACCGAGGTGACGTACCAGCTCACCGTGGACGTCAAGATCCCCATGCTCGGCATGATCAAGCGCAAGGCGGAGAAGGTCATCATCGACCGGGCGCTCGCGGGCCTGAAGAAGCGCGTCGAGTCCGGGAGCGGCGAGAGCGGGGACGCGGCCGGCGTGCCGGATTCCGCGGCCGACTCCGCCGCCAAGCCCGACGACCCGGCCTGACCCGGTGACCCGCGCCCCGCGACCGCCCCGCACCCTGCTCGTCACCGGCCACGGAGGCGCGGGCCGCACCACGGTCGCGGCGGCGACCGCCGTGGCCGCCGCCCGCGCCGGCGTCCGTACGGTGCTGCTCACCGGCGACCGCGCCGACGTGGCCGCCCTGCTGCCGCTGTCCGCCGCGCCCGAGGCCGCCGGACCGCTGTCCGGATCACCCGCGCTCGGCCGCCCCAGCGCGGTGGACGGCGTGCCGGAACTGCGGGTCGCGGCCGTCGACACCGCCGCCTCCTACCGGGCCGCCACCCTCGACCTCCAGCAGCGGATCGGCACCCTGCTCGACATGCTCGGCGCGGCCCCCCTCGACCCCGAGGAGCTGACCGAGGTCCCCGGCGCCGACGCGCTCGCCCTGCTGCGGGCGCTGCGCGACGTGCACACCGTCGGCCACGACGACCGGCCGCCGTGGGACCTGGTCGTCGTCGACCTGCCGCCCGTGCGCGACGCCGTCGCGCTGCTCGCCCTGCCGGAACAACTGCGGCGCTACCTGCGGCGGTTGCTGCCCGCCGACCGGCAGGCCGCCCGCGCGCTGCGCCCGGTGCTCGCCCAGCTCGCCGGGGTCCCGATGCCCGCCGAGTGGGCGTACGAGGCCGCCGCCCGCGCCGACCGCGAGCTGTCCGCCGTGCAGTCGGTGATCGAGGACACCGGGACGACCGTGGCGGTCGTCGTGGAGCCGGGACCGCACGCCGAGCGCGTGCTGCGCGACGCCCGTACCGGACTCGCCCTGTTCGGCCACCGCCTCGAAGCCGTGGTCGCCAACCGGCTGCTGCCCGCCGACTCCGCCGACCCCTTCCTCGCCGGGCTCGGCGCCCGCCAGCAGGACCGGCTCAAGGCGATGGCCGAGACCTGTGCGGCCGACGCGGTGGCGCTGCGCGAACTGCCGCACCTGGGCGCGGAACCGCGAGGACCCGCGGAACTGGCGGCGCTGGCCGTCGACACCTTCGAGCACCGCTCTCCGCAAGCCGGTGTCTCGGGTTCGCGGGCCGCGGACCCCTGGACCGTCGACGACCGCCTCGCGGCCGAGGGCCACTTCGTGTGGTCGCTGCCGCTGCCCGGCGCGAGCCGCGAAGGGCTCGACCTGGTCCGCCGCGGCGACGAACTCGTCCTGGACGCGGGCGGCTTCCGGCGGATCGTGCCGCTGCCGTCCGCCCTGCGCCGCTGTACGGTCTCCGGCGCCGCGCTGCGGGACGGCGTGCTGCGCGTACGGTTCACGCCCGACCCGGCGCTCTGGCCGAACTGAGCGGGCGCCCCCGGCCCTCCCCGGGCTCCCCGGCGCCGGCTGCCCGTTCCCGGCTGCCTGCCGCCGGTACCCGCTGTCCCGTCGGCCGGTCGGGTACCGTCGAGGGAGCCGACGCAACCAGCCCGGAGCGCCCCTTTTGGAGCCGATCATGAGCGAATCCACGGAACGTCCCGACGCCGACGCCTGGGCGAAGGCCAGCGCCGAGGACATCGCGGCCGAGCACGCCAGACGGCGCGAGCAGGCGGGGCAGGGAGTCGGCAGCGCGGGCGAGGAGCTGCGCCGCCTCGCGGAGGCGTTCGGCGAGGCCGTCACGGACAAACTGGGGGCGCTGCGGAACCCCGCGGTACAGATGGCCGCCCAGGGCGTCATGTCCCAGGTGCGTTCAGTTGTCGAACCCATCAAGGACCGTAATCCGGATGTGTTCGACCATCTGACGGCCGCGGGAGCCGAACTGCTCGCCGCATACCGCTCTGCGGTGGCCCAACACGAGACGCGGTGGACGGGCGAGGACCGCGCTCCGAGTTCACCGACTGAACACATCGACCTCGACTGACCTCCCCTCCGGTACGGTTCTCCTAAGCGGGGATCGACCGAAAACTGAGGGACACATGGGACTCACCATCGGCGTCGACATCGGCGGCACCAAAATCGCGGCCGGCGTGGTCGACGAGGAAGGCTCGATTCTCGAGACCGTCAAGGTGCCGACGCCGCCGACTCCCGAGGGCGTCATCGACGCGATCGTGGAGGCGGTACGCCAGGTCAGCACCGGTCACCAGATCGAAGCCGTCGGCATCGGCGCCGCCGGCTATGTCGACGACAAGCGCGCCACCGTCCTCTTCGCCCCCAATATCAACTGGCGGCACGAGGCACTGAAGGACAAGGTCGAGCAGCGTGTCGGGCTCCCCGTGGTCGTGGAGAACGACGCCAACGCGGCGGCCTGGGGCGAGTACCGGTTCGGTGCCGGGCAGGGCCATTCCGATGTGATCTGCATCACGCTCGGAACGGGTCTCGGCGGCGGCATCATCATCGGCAACAAGCTGCGGCGCGGCCGGTTCGGCGTCGCGGCCGAGTTCGGTCACATCCGGGTCGTGCCCGACGGGCTGCTGTGCGGTTGCGGCAGTCAGGGCTGCTGGGAGCAGTACGCGTCCGGGCGCGCGCTGGTCAGGTACGCGAAGCAGCGGGCCAACGCGACCCCGGAGAACGCGGAAGTGCTGCTCGCCCTCGGCGACGGCACGGTGGACGGCATCGAGGGCAGGCACATCAGTGCCGCCGCCCGCCAGGGCGACCCGGTCGCCGTCGACTCCTTCCGCGAGCTGGCCCGTTGGGCGGGCGCGGGGCTGGCCGACCTGGCCTCGCTCTTCGACCCGTCGGCGTTCATCGTCGGAGGCGGTGTGTCGGACGAGGGCGAACTGGTCCTCGACCCGATCCGCAAGTCCTTCCGGCGCTGGCTGATCGGCGGGGAGTGGCGTCCGCACGCGCAGGTGCTGGCCGCCCAACTCGGCGGCAAGGCGGGGCTGGTGGGCGCGGCCGACCTGGCACGACAGGGCTGACACGATGACAGTGGAGGATCTGCCGAGTTCCGCCACCGAGCCGGGGGGCTCGGCGGTCGTCCGCGTGCTCAGCTACAACATCCGTTCCATGCGGGACGACACGGCGGCGCTGGCCCGGGTGATCCGAGCCTGCGCCCCCGATCTCGTCCTCGTCCAAGAGGCTCCGCGGTTCTTCCGATGGCGTAAGGCCGCGGCCCGCCTCGCCCGTGCGTCCGGCCTGGTGTACGTGACCGGCGGGGCGACCGCCGCGGGCCCGATGATCCTTTCCTCGCTCCGCGCGCATGTGGAGCGGGTGGAGGATCCGCTCATGCCGCACCGGCCCCCGCTGCACCAGCGGGGGTTCGCGACCGCCGTGCTCAGGATCGGCGGCGCGCGCCTGGCCGCCGTCTCCACCCACCTGAGCCTGTCGCCCGCCGAGCGGTACGAGCAGGCCGGATACGTACTGGACCGGGTGGCCGCGATGGGCGAGCCGTATGTGGTGCTGGGCGGCGACTTCAACGAGCCGCCGGACCGCCCCGGCTTCTCCCGGATCGCCGACGTCCTCCAGGACGGCTACGCCACCGCGCCGTGGGGCGCCGAGATCACCAACCACCGGGCGCCGTTCCAGCGGATCGACGCCGTCTTCAGCACACCGGGCATCGAGGTGCTGGGCTGCGGGGTCCCGTTGGGCCTGCCCGGAGTCAACGAGGCCGATCTGTACGCGGCCACCGACCACATGCCGGTGCTCGCCGCGCTCCGCGTACCCGCCACCGCGATGGAGGCGGAAGCGGAGGGCGACGCGGAAACGGAGGCCGGGGCGGACGCGCGGGCCGGTACCGAGGCAGAAGCCGAGGCGGAAGCGGCGGGATAGCCCCGCCGCCGCTCCTCGTCAGGGACGCGGGGCCTCAGACGACGGCCCCGCCGCCCGGCAGGTCGTCGTCGTCCTCTCCCGTACGCATCCGCGCGACCAGCGTCGTGAAGCCGCCGAGGAAGCCGCCGACGCCCAAGAGGATGGCCCACCAGGTGAGTTCGACCTGGAAGAGGACGAAGCCCAGCATGAGCAGCGGTCCGCCCAGGACCGCGATCCAGGCGAATTTCGTGGTGACGTCCGCGTCGGGCAGCGGCGGCGGCTCGGGCGGCACGTAATGCGCGTCCTCGTCGTCGTCGGCCAGTTCGTAGTCGCGCGGACCCTGGATGACCGGGTGCACGACGATGCTGCGGCTGGAGCCGGGCAGCGCGGGACGTCCGGCGTCCGCCTTCGTGCCGGTCCCGGCCTCGCCCTCGTCGTCCTTCTCGCCGTCCTTCTCCGCGTCCGCCGAGCCGTCCCCCGGGCTGTTCCCCGAGGCGCGCCCGGAGCCGGCCCCCGAGCCGTCCGCCGACCGGTCGCCCGGCCGCTGACCCGTGCCCGACGTGGTGGGTCCCGAGGCCGTCTCCGTGACGTTCTCCGAGTCCGGCCACGCCACCGACCCCGGCTCGGGCTCGTCGTCGTATCCGGCGATCAGCGCGGCCCACGCCGCGTCCTCGTCGAGCGGCGGACGGGCCGGCTCCTCCTGCGGTGCGGTGCCCTCGTCCTCGCGGTCAGCCACCGGCCGTACCCCCCTTTACCGCTTCGTCGGCCGCGCCGCCCTCGGCGAGGTCCCCTGCGGGCTCCCCACCCGGCCGGGACAGCCGCTGGATGAAGTCGTACGACTCCGTGAAGATCTGCTCGGCGTCGTGGTCGAGCGTGGCGACGTGGAAGCTGCGCTCCAGCACCCGCTCGGTGACATCGGTCGAGGAGACCTTGCTGAGCACCACCGCCGAATTCGACGGGTGCACCACATGGTCGACCCTGCTGTGCAGGAGCAGCAGCGGCTGGGTGACCTGCGGCAGCCCGGCGTGCACGACGGGCCAGAACTTGCTGAGCGAGTGCACGGCGTGCAGCGGCGTCCGGTCGTAGCCGAGTTCGGCGCCGCCCTCACGCGCGATGTCGCTGGCGATACCGGGCACCGACGGCACCAGGTGCCGCAGCACGGGCACCGCCTTGAGCTGGAGGCTGTCGGCCTTCACCGACGGGTTCACCAGCACGAGCCCGCTGATCGCGGCGCCGTGCCGCTCGGCCAGCCGCAGCGCCAGTGTGCCGCCCATCGACAGACCGCAGACGAAGACCTGCGAGCAGCGGTCGGACAGCGACCGCAGCTCGCGGTCGACCTCGGCGTACCAGTCCTGCCAGCCGGTGACCTGCATGTCCTGCCAGCGGGTGCCGTGGCCGGGCAGCAGGGGAACGGAGACGGTCAGCCCGCGGGCGGCCAGATATTCGCCCCAGGGACGCATGGACTGCGGTGTACCGGTGAATCCGTGACAGATCAGGACGCCGATCTCGCCGCCGTCATGGCGGTACGGCTCGGCTCCGGGCATGAGCGGCACCGTGGGTCTCCTGTTCGAGGGCGCGATCGCGGGTACACGAAGGTGAGAGGTTCAGCGTACGCGGACCGGATACCAAGCGGTAAGCCCCGTCGGTGGCCGCGGCGAGCGTGGCCCGGGCGGCCGTGGCGTGACCATGGCACCTTCATGGCGGCGGCACGACGGTGCCGTGATGTCGTCACGGCGTGGCCGCGGTGCCGGGGTGCGTGGGGAGAGACCGGGCCCGACTGGCGTTAAGGTCTTCCCGTCGGCTACAGGAGGTCCTCGGTTGTTCTACGGTGCGATGAAGATCGCCATCGGCTCGCCGCTCAAGGCTGCCTTCCGCCCCTGGGTGGAGGGCCTGGAGAACATCCCCAGGGAAGGGCCGGCGATCCTGGCGAGCAACCACCTGTCCTTCTCGGACTCCTTCTTCCTGCCCGCGATGCTGGACCGCAAGGTCACCTTCATCGCGAAGGCCGAATACTTCACCTCCCCCGGAGTCAAGGGGAAGCTGACGGCCGCCTTCTTCAAGGGCGTCGGACAGCTCCCGGTGGACCGCTCGGGCGCGCGCGGCGCGGGCGAGGCCGCGGTCAAGAGCGGCATCGCGGTGCTGGAGCGCGGTGAGCTGTTCGGCATCTACCCCGAGGGCACCCGCTCGCCCGACGGCCGCCTCTACCGCGGCAAGCCCGGCGGGCTCGCCCGTGTCGCGCTGGCCAGCGGCGCCCCGGTGATCCCGGTCGCGATGATCGACACCGAGAAGGTGCAGCCGGTCGGCCAGGTGATGCCCAAGCTCTCCATCCGCCCCGGCATCCGGATCGGCAAGCCGCTGGACTTCAGCCGCTACCACGGCATGGAGGGCGACCGCTTCATCCTGCGCTCGGTCACCGACGAGGTGATGTACGAGATCATGAAGCTGTCCGGCCAGGAGTACGTGGACATCTACGCCACCGCCGCCAAGCGCCAGATCGCCGAGGCCGCCAAGCGCGCCGCCGAACTGGAGAAGGCGGGGGGCCGGGACTCCGGTACGGGCGGGGAATCCGGTACGGGCGGGGACTCCGGCACCGGGGACTCCGGCACCGGGGGAACCGGCGAGGGCGGCCCCGGCGACATAAAGCAGGAGCAACCCGCAGGCCAGTGACCGGCCGCGGGGGAGGGGACCCGGCATGAGGATGTCCGTCGAACAGCCGCTGTGGCGCGCGCTGGTCGCCTACCGTGTCCTGACCCTCGGCTACGCGCTGTCGCTGTACGTCTACGCGTACCACGACCTGCTGCACCCGCTCGGCGCCGGCGCGTACATGCTGGTGCTCGCGGTGTGGACGCTGTCCACGCTCGGCCGCGTGATGTCGGCCGAGCGCTGCACCAAGCGCTTCCTGACCATCGACCTCACGGTCGCGATCACCGGCATCCTGCTCACCGCCGTGGTCGACACCCAGGCCAGGATCGACTCGGGCTCCTTCACGCTGCCGTCGATATGGACCGCGGGCTCGGTGCTGGCCTTCGCCGTCAAGGGCGGCTGGCGGTGGGCCGCGGTCGCCTCCACGCTGGTCGCCGCCGCTGACCTGATCGAGCGCGGCACCCCCAGCCGCGACACCCTGCACAATGTCGTGCTGATCTGGGTGGCGAGCATCGCCATCGGCTATGTGGTCGAGGTCGCGCGGGCCAGTGAGCGCACCCTGGCCCGCGCCCTCCAGATCGAGGCCGCCACTCGGGAGCGCGAGCGGCTGGCCCGCGACATCCACGACGGCGTCCTCCAGGTGCTCGCCATGGTGCAGCGGCGCGGCAACCAGGCCGGGGGAGAGGCCGCGGAGCTGGGCCGGATGGCGGGCGAGCAGGAGGCCGCGCTGCGCACCCTGATCACCGGCGGCCCGCTGCCCGAGGCGCGCGGCGCCGGTGACGCGCTGACCTCCGGCCCGCACGACCTCACCACGCTCCTCACGCCGTACGCCTCGGCGAGCGTCACGCTGTCCGCGCCCGGCACGCCCGTCCTGCTCGCACCGGACGCGGCGGCCGAACTGACCGCCGCCGTGGGCGCGGCGCTGGACAATGTGCGCAAGCACGCGGGTGACGGCGCGCACGCCTGGATTCTGGTCGAGGACGAGCCGGACGCGGTGCTGGTCAGCGTGCGGGACGACGGCCCGGGCATCTCCGAGGGGCGGCTGGCCGCGGCGGAGGACGAGGGGCGGCTCGGTGTCGCCCAGTCGATCCGCGGCCGGCTGCGGGACCTCGGCGGCACCGCCGTGGTGGAGTCGGTGCCGGGCCAGGGCACGGAGGTCGAACTGCGGCTGCCCAGGGGGCCGTCGAAGAACACCGCGCCCGCTGCCGAGCCCGACCGCGCGCCCGTGTCCGAGCCCGGACCCCCGCCCGTGTCCGAGCCGGAGGACACCGACCCCGCACCCGTATCCGACCCCGCGCCCGTATCCGGCCCTGACCCCGTGTCCCGGCCCGTGCCCGTACTCAGCGAGACAGAGGGAAGCAGGACCGCATGACCGATCAGTCCGTGACGGTGATGGTCGTCGACGACCACCCCATGTGGCGCGACGCCGTGGCCCGCGATCTGTCCGACTCCGGCTTCACGGTGGTGGCCACCGCGGGCGACGGCCCCGAGGCGATCAGGCGGGCGCGCGCCGCCCGCCCGCAGGTGATCGTCCTCGACCTCAACCTGCCCGGCGCCTCCGGCGTGCAGGTGTGCAAGCAGGTCATGTCGGACGACCCCGCCGTCCGCGTCCTGGTGCTGTCCGCCAGCGGCGAGCACGAGGACGTCCTGGAGGCGGTGAAGTCCGGTGCCACCGGCTATCTGCTGAAGTCCGCGGGCCGCGACGAACTGGTCGACGCGGTGCGCAGGACCGCCGTCGGGGACCCGGTGTTCACACCGGGCCTGGCCGGACTCGTGCTCGGCGAGTACCGCAGGCTCGCGACCGTGCCGCCGCCCGCCACGACCGGCGAACCCGCCGCGCCCCGGCTCACCGAACGCGAGACCGAGGTGCTGCGGCTGGTCGCCAAGGGCCTGAGCTACAAGCAGATCGCGCAGCGCCTGGTCATCTCCCACCGGACCGTGCAGAACCACGTGCAGAACACCCTCGGCAAACTCCAGCTCCACAATCGCGTCGAGCTTGTCCGATACGCGATCGAGGCCGGTCTTGACGGCGACCTGGACGGCGACATGTGACCCAAGTCACGCTAGCTTGGCCGGTGTTTGTCACATCCGGCACAGCTGGCTTGCGACGAAGGGAAGAGTCCATGCGGGTCGGAGTTCTGACCGGCGGCGGTGACTGCCCAGGTCTCAACGCGGTCATTCGCGGCATCGTCCGTAAAGGCGTCCAGGAGTACGGGTACGAATTCACCGGCTACCGGGACGGTTGGCGCGGTCCCCTCGAAGGGGACATCGTGCCGCTCGACATCCCGGCCGTGCGCGGCATCCTGCCGCGCGGCGGCACCATACTCGGGTCCTCCCGCACCAACCCGCTCAAGGTCGAGGGCGGCGTGGAGCGCGTCCAGCGCAATCTCGTCGAACAGGGCGTGGACGCGCTCATCGTGATCGGCGGCGAGGACACCCTCGGCGTGGCAGCCACCCTCCACGACGAACACGGCGTCAAGGTCGTCGGCGTCCCCAAGACCATCGACAACGACCTCGACGCCACCGACTACACCTTCGGCTTCGACACCGCGGTCAACATCGCCACCGAGGCCATCGACCGGCTGCACACCACCGCCGAGTCCCACATGCGCGTCCTGGTCGTCGAGGTCATGGGACGGCACGCGGGCTGGATAGCCCTGCACTCCGGCCTCGCGGGCGGGGCCAACGTCATCCTCATCCCGGAACAGCGCTTCGATCTCGACCAGGTCTGCGCCTGGGTCGAGAGCCGCTTCAAGATCCGCTACGCGCCGATCGTGGTCGTCGCCGAGGGCGCCATGCCCAAGGACGGCGACATGGTCCTCAAGGACGGCACCCTGGACTCCTTCGGCCACGTCCGGCTCTCCGGGATCGGCGAATGGCTGGCCAAACAGATCGAGAAGCGCACCGGCAAGGAGGCCAGGACCACCGTCCTCGGCCACGTCCAGCGCGGCGGCACCCCCAGCGCCTTCGACCGCTGGCTCGCCACCCGCTTCGGCCTGCACGCCATCGAGGCGGTCCGCGACGGGGACTTCGGCACGATGGTCGCGCTGCGCGCCACCGACATCGTCCGGGTGCCGATCGCGGACGCCACCGCCCGTATCAAGACCGTCGATCCGCTGCTCTACGAGGAGGTCGGCGTCTTCTTCGGCTAGGGCTGCTCCCCGCCGGAAATTCTTTTGCCCGTCGCTTGCCCGACACCGCTTGTCACCAGCGATCTCCTCGCCCTATTCTCCCTCCACCCGGCATCGGACCTGTCCAGTCCCGCCGCTTCGTTTCCCCCCATTGAGCACATGAGGAGCGCCCGGTATGACGGGTGTGGCGAGTGGGCAGCACGTGCCCCTACTGGCGGTCGCAGGCGGCACCGCATCCGGCAAGTCCACGCTTGCCGAGGCGTTGGCGCGGCATGACCCGGAGACCGTCGGTCTCATCCATCTCGACGACTTCTACGTCCCCGCGCACGATCCTGTGCGCGGGGTACGTACGCGGAGCGCCTCGGGCGCCGACACGCTGGACTGGAACCATCCGGGTTCCATCGACGAGGGGGCCGTCACGGCGGCCGTCGACGCCGCGACCTCCGGCGGGCGGTACCGGCTGGTCGTCGTCGAGGGCCTGTTCGCCCTCACCCTCCCCGCCGTCGTCGCCCGCGCCACCTGGCGCGTCTACGTCGACACGCCGGACGACATCCGGCTGGCCCGGAAGATCCTCCGCAAGATCGACGTCCTCGGCCAGGACCCGCGGCTCTCCCTCCTCAACTACCTCCAGAGCGGACGCGAACGCCACGCGGCCTACGTCGCCCCGTCCCGGGCCCGTGCCGATCTCGTGCTCGACGGCACGGCGGACGGCGCGTCGATGCTGCGTGCGGTGACCGCGCTCATGACGCTGCCCCCGAGGAGCGCGGGGAGCTGCGCGATCAGCCACAGCGTGGCGGCGCTCGCCCCGCAGGCCGAGCCGCTCGCGGTCTGATCCCTCCCACCGGCCGGTGGGACGTGGCCGCGCGGTTCCTCGCGCCCCTGAGGAACGAGGAACCGCCGCCCGCCGGGCGGACCTTCAGGCGACCGTCACCGACGTCAGCAGCTCGGCCACCACGGCGGGGCCGTTCAGGGTCAGGACGGACTCGGGGTGGAACTGGACGCCGGCGAAGCCGGGGCCGCGCAGGGCGTGGACGTCGCCGGTGGCGGGGTCCAGGCTCAACTCGACCTGGTGCATGGCCAGTTCCTCCGCGACGGCGGAACCGGGGGCGCAGCGGGCGGTGAAGGTGTTGTAGAAGCCGACGGTCTCGGGGCGCCCGAAGAAGTCGATCCGCTCCTGGGCACCCTGCGCGGGACGCGCCTTGCGGACGATGTCGAGGCCGAGTTCGGCGGCGAGCAGTTCGTGGCCGAGGCAGACCCCGAGGATGCCGTGCCGGTGCCGGGCGACGAGATCGGCCGCCAGGCCGCGCAGCAGCCGCATCTTGGGGTCGGCGGTGTCCGACGGGTCGCCGGGCCCGGGGCCGAGGACGACCGGCCCCGGGTGGCCCAGGGCGGCCTCCCGCAGACCGGGCTCGTCGAAGCGCCGTACCGTCACGGCCAGCCCCGAGGAGCGCAGGACGTGCGCGAGCATCGCGGTGAAGGTGTCCTCGCCGTCCACCACCAGCGCGTGCCCGGCCGGCGGCGCCTCGTCCGTGCGCGCGGTCCGCATCCGCAGCCAGAACGGGGCGAGGTGCGCCCGCCGGGCGTCCAGCGCCGCCCGTACCCGGATGTCGTCGGCCAGCCTCGGCCGTACCCCGCTCGCCGGGGCCGCGGGCGCCGGGCGGACCCCGAGGGCGGTCAGCACCCCGGCGACCTTGGCGTGGGTCTCGGCGACCTCGCCGTACGGATCGGAGTGCCTGACGAGGGTCGCGCCGACCGGCACCTTCAGCTCGCCGGCCGGGGAGATGTCGGCGGTGCGGATGAGGATCGGCGAGTCCAGGGTCTGCGCGCCGCCCGCGTCGCGGCCGAGCAGGGCGAGCGCGCCCGCGTAGTAGCCGCGCCCCGCGCCGTCGGGCCCGACCGGCTCATAGCGCTCGATGACCCGGCACGCGTTCTGCACCGGTGAGCCGGTCACGGTCGCGGCGAACAGCGTCTCGCGCAGCACGTCCCGCACGTCCATGGTGGAGCGCCCGCGCAACTCGTACTCGGTGTGCGCGAGATGGGCCATCTCCTTCAGCCGCGGGCCGACGACGACCCCGCCGAGGTCGCCGACGGTGCACATCATCTTCAGCTCCTCGTCCACGACCATCGTCAGCTCCTCCACCTCCTTCGGGTCGTGCAGGAACGCCAGCAGCCCCTCGGCCGACGGCCCTTCGGCCGGATAGCGGTAGGTGCCGCTGATCGGGTTCATCACCACCGCGCTGCCCGACATCCGTACGTGCACCTCGGGGCTCGCCCCGACCAGGGTGCGCTCGGGCGTGTGCACCACATACGTCCAGTACGCGCCGCGCTCGCCGCGCAGCAGCCGGGCGAAGAGCGCGAGCGCCGCGTCCGGGCCGTGGTCGGCGACCGTGCCCCGGAAGGTGCGGCGGATCACGAAGTTGGCGCCCTCGCCGCGCCCGATCTCGTCCTCGATGACCCGCTCGACGATGCCCGCGTACGTGTCGTCGTCCACGTCGAAGTCGCCGCCCTCGACGCGTACCTCGCGGTCGGGCAGCGCGGCCAGCAGGTCGGCGAGCGCGAACGCGTACGACTCGTCGGGCCGCAGGACGGTCAGCGGGGTGCCGTCGTCGTGGACGTCGAAGCCGCGCTCGCGGATCTGCCGGAACGGGACGAGGGCGAGCGCGTCGGTGGCCGGGGAGCCGTCGGCGGGCGCACCCGTCGGCAGCGGGATGTCGGCCAGCCGCTCGACGGACCCGACCGGGCCGAGCAGCACCTCCACCACGGCGTCCGGGCGGCCGGGCGTACGGCGGTGCAGCAGCGCGAACGGCGGGCAGCCGGGGGCGGTCAGGCGCTCGACGAGGGCGTGCGGGGTGGGCTGGGTGACGTGCACGGCGGTTCCTTCCAAGGGAGTTCGGAAGGGGCGGCCGGCCCGGCGGGGAAACGCCGAAGGCCGCCCCTGGGGGCGGCCTTCGCGAAGTGTCGTGCGCGCGATCAGTGGGCCGCCGGAGGAGCGGTCCACCACCAGTTCTGGTTCAGCGACTGAATCGTCGTTGTCGGCGCGTTCATACCGCCGACCTTAGCGCACGGCCCGCGGGTGGGACAGCCGATTCCACCCGCGGGCCGTGCCCGTGGTCACGCGCGGCGGCGGTGGGTCAGAACAGCAGGTTGTACGCGTTCCAGCCGCCGCCGATCTGGGACTTGGCAGCGAAGGGTCCGCCCGTCGCGGTCCCGGTGCCCTTGTAGAACCACAAGGTGCCCGAGGCGTCCCGCGCCACGGCGTCCGGCTTCCCGTCGCCGTTGAGGTCGCTGACCCCGACGATGGTGTTGTACGCGTTCCAGCCGCCGCCGACCTTCACCCGCGCCGCGTACGGGGCGGTGGGGCTGCCGGTGCCCTTGTACAGCCACAGCACACCGGCGGTGTCGCGGGCCAGCAGGTCCGCCTTGCCGTCGCCGGTGATGTCACCCGTGCTGATCAGCATATTGAAGATGTTCCAGCCGGGACCGATCTTCACCTTGGCCGCGAACGGCGCCGCCGGGTTGCCCGTGCCCTTGTACAGCCACAGGTTGCCCGAGGAGTCGCGCGCGATCAGGTCCGGCTTGCCGTCCCCGGTGATGTCCCGGGCGCCGGTGATCATGTTGTAGACGCCCCAGCCCGCCCCGGTCTTCAGCCGCGCCTTGAACGGCCCGGACGGCTTGCCGCTGCCCTGGTAGTACCAGAGCACGCCCGAGGTGTCGCGGGCCACCAGGTCACCGGTGCCGTCCGCGCGCAGCGCGGTCATCGCGGTGACCGTGTTGAAGATCTGCCAGCCGGGACCGACCTTGAACTTCGTGTAGAAGGGCGTGGTCGCGCTGCCCGTGCCCTGGTACTGGTACAGGCCGCCGGAGGCGTCGCGGGCCAGCAGGTTGTAGCGCGTGGTGCCGGAGTCCGCCGCCGTGCTGGTCTTGAGCTGGACGTCGCTGGCCTTCACCCAGGCGATCCGGTGGTTGTACCGGATCGGGTAGAAGAGGTTCGTCTTGCCCTGCACCAGCGTGCGGTCACCGGCCGCGGTGCCCGCGAAGGTCCCCGCGAACCAGTAGTCGCCCGCCTTCTGCACACCCGCCGTCGGGTACGCCTGCCCGGACAGCACGCTGTACTTCGTCAGCGACGCGTTGTTCTGCGACTGCACCGGCACGTTGGTGCCGGTGTACGCCGCGTCCTCCGGGTACGCCCGGCCGTAGACCGGGATCGAGGTCGCGCCGGTCTTCGGGGTGATCACGCTGGTCGGCGTGACGACCGAGGTGTACTGGCCGCCGGGGTTGCGGAACCACAGCTTCTTGCCGCCGTACCAGATGGCCGTCCAGTCGTTCTGCGCCTCGGCGACGACGTAGGCGCCGCCCGCGAGGACCTTGTTCGACCAGTTGGAGCCCTCGGTCGGCAGCGGGCCCGTACCGACGTACGGGTCGGTCGGCTGCGCGGCTGTGGTGGACGGCGAGGTGTACAGGTACAGGAAGTTCGCGGGCTGCGCGGCCACCGCGGTGCCGCCGTTGGTCAGCTTCGGCTGGTTCGCCGTGCTGTACGGCGGGACGACCCGGACGAGCTGGCCGGCCTTGACCGGACCGCCCGCGCCGCCGGCGCCGTCGGGCGCGCCGAGCAGCGACATGTAGTGGTTCCAGTCGAAGAACGGTCCCGGGTCCCAGTGCTGCGTGCTGACGTTGGTGTCGAGCACGCCCGGCACCTCGTCGTGGCCGATGATGTGCTCACGGTCCAGCGGGATGTTGAACTTCGCGGCCAGGTACTTCACCAGCGTCGCCGAGGACTGGTACTCCTGCTCGGAGACCCACTGGCCGTTCTTGATCGCGTAGCCCTCGTGCTCGATGCCGACCGAGTGCATGTTCACGGTCTTGTTGGCAGCGTGCCACGCCTCGTTCTTGGTCTCCACGGCCTGGGCGACCTGGCCCTGGCCGCCGACCACGTAGTGGGCGCTGGCGTACCGGGACACGTCCTTGAACGTCGCCAGGGTGCCCGCGAAGGTGCCCTCGGCGTCGTGGATGACGATGTAGCGGATGTCCTCGCCGTTGGCGGGCCGGTTCGACTCGTTGTAGTTGCCGAAGTCGTCCGCCGCGGAACCGGCCTTGGCGTAGGCGGCCGGGTCGAAGGTGCAGTGCAGCTCGGCCGGGCACTCCGGGGTCGGGACGGCCGCCGTGCTCGCGAACGTCGCCGTCACCGGGACCTTGGCGGGCTTGACCACCCGCACCGTCGGGTCGGCGGGCAGCGTCAGCGACTGGCCGTCGGTGGTGACCCGGCTGACGCCGGTCTTCACCGAGCCCAGCACGCGCTCCGCGAAGAGCTGCGCGCCCTGCGGGTCGGTCGACTGGCTGTAGCGCGCGATGCCCGCGTACCACTGGCCGGGGTCGGCCGGCAGCGAGCCGGTGGCCTCCTTCTGGTACCGCGCGAGCAGCGCGGCGCCCGCGCGGACGCTCTGCCGCTCGTCGGTGCGTACGTCCTCTTGCGAGGTACGGGTCAGCTTGGCCGCCGCGTCCAGCGTGTGCAGCCGCGGGTCGTCGGTGTTCACCTTCGCCGGGTCGGACTTGAGCGCCCGCGCGGCGTTGAAGTGCTTGGTGACCACCGGGTCGCCGCTGAGGTTCACCTCCGCCAGCTTGTCGGCGGTGCTCGACTCCTCCAGGTCCTCGGGCTCGACCTGGGTCAGCCCCATGACGTTGTACGCGCCCGTGGTGCTCGGCTGTCCGTTGTGCGCTTCCCACAGCGTCTGCTGGTACGAAACGGCCATCAGCACGCTCTGCGGGACCTTGAACTCCTTCGCCGCGGACGCGAAGGCGTCCTGCAACGAGGTGGTGGAGCCATCCGCCTTCGCGTCCGTCCCGCCCCCGGATGACGGTGTCGCGATGGCGATGGTGCCGTAGGTGGCGACGGAGGCCAGCACGACGGCGGCGGCTCCGTAAGCGATCAGTGATTTCTTCCGGCGGTGTCTACGTGTCAACGCGCAGCCCTCGGCTATTCCGGCACGCGAGTCGCGCGCCCTCCCCTTGATGACCGCGGGGTTTGGCGGTCACCGGCCCTGGGGCCGGTCCGGCGGATCGCGAACGGCCCCTTCGGCTGCTGGACCGCTCGTGCAATCAGCCCGACGGGCCTAGGCGGCCAGACATTAGCAGTCACGGAAGGGGCAGGAGTGGACCGGGTCCGTGTCGCCCGCCGGACCTTTCGCCTCCGTTTTCGACCGATGGTGGCCACCGGGTCCGTCTCACTTCCTGAGCGGGGCCATAAGCACGTGACACGACCCCGTAATGTTGGGCCCGTGACCGTGAACGCAGATATCCACGCCGGTGACAACACCTGGCATTCTCTTCCCGCGGCGCAGCAGCCTGAGTGGCCCGACTCCGAGGCTCTGCGCGATGTGATCGCCGACCTCGCCTCGTATCCGCCGCTCGTCTTCGCGGGGGAGTGCGACCAGTTGCGCAGTCGCCTGGCGGCTGTGGCCAAGGGTGAGGCGTTCCTGCTCCAGGGCGGTGACTGCGCGGAGGCGTTCGACGCCGTCGGCGCGGACCAGATCCGCAACAAGCTCAAGACGCTGCTCCAGATGGGAGCGGTGCTCACCTACGCGGCGTCCGTGCCGGTGGTCAAGGTCGGCAGGATCGCCGGGCAGTACAGCAAGCCGCGCTCCAAGCCGACCGAGACCCGCGACGGCGTGACCCTGCCGACCTACCGCGGCGACTCGGTCAACGGCTTCGACTTCACCCCCGAGGCCCGCATCCCGGACCCCGAGCGGCTCAAGCGGATGTACCACGCGTCCGCGTCCACGCTGAACCTGGTGCGCGCCTTCACCACCGGCGGTTACGCCGACCTGCGCCAGGTGCACGCGTGGAACCAGGACTTCGTCAAGTCCTCGCCGTCCGGGCAGCGTTACGAGGCGCTGGCCCGCGAGATCGACAACGCGCTGAATTTCATGGCCGCCTGCGGCACCGACCCGGCCGAGTTCCGCACGGTCGAGTTCTACGCCTCCCACGAGGCGCTGCTGCTCGACTACGAGACCGCGCTGACCCGTACCGACTCGCGGACCGGCCGGCTGTACGACGTGTCGGGCCACATGGTGTGGATCGGCGAGCGGACCCGGCAGCTCGACGGGGCGCACATCGAGTTCGCGTCCCGGATCAGCAACCCGATCGGCATCAAGCTCGGTCCCGGCACCAGCCCGGAGGAGGCGCTCTCCTACATCGAGCGCCTCGACCCGGAGCGCGAGCCGGGGCGGCTGACCTTCATCGTGCGGATGGGCGCCGACAAGGTGCGCGACAAGCTGCCGACGCTGGTGGAGAAGGTCACCGCGTCCGGCGCGCAGGTCGCCTGGGTCTCCGACCCGATGCACGGCAACACCTTCGAGGCGGCCTCCGGCCACAAGACCCGGCGCTTCGACGACGTGCTCGACGAGGTCAAGGGCTTCTTCGAGGTGCACCACGCCCTCGGTACGCACCCGGGCGGCATCCACGTCGAGCTGACCGGTGACGACGTCACCGAGTGCGTCGGCGGCGGCGACGAGATCTTCGTCGACGACCTGCACCAGCGGTACGAGACGGCCTGCGACCCGCGGCTCAACCGCAGCCAGTCGCTGGACCTGGCCTTCCTCGTGGCCGAGATGTACCGCGGGCAGTAGCGCGCGGCGGCCCCACCGGCCGTTTCGTCCAGAGGGGCGCGGATCACACCGATCCGCGCCCCTCGGCGCTTTTCCTGACCAGGGGCGCCGGGTAAGGTAAGGGTAACCTCAGCTCCTGAGGCACTCCTGGGCCCTGATCGGCGGTGACCGCGTGTACGTCTGCTCCTGCTTCGGCATCACCGAGCAGCAGGTCAAGCAGCACGCCGACGACGGCCGCTGCACCCCGCGCCAGATCGCCTCCGCCTGCAAGGCGGGCACCGACTGCGGCTCCTGCGTCAAGCGCATCCAGGGCCTCCTCGGCCGCGGCGCCGCCCCGGCCACCACCCGCACCCAGCGCCTCGCGGCGATGCTCGCGGACGCCCGCGGCGCGGAGCAGCCGGCCGCGGCACGGGTGGAGCCGGACGTCCCGGCGGCGGCCCGCGCCGAGCGGATCGCCGTGCCCGGCGCCAACGAGCCGCCCGCCGCCGCGCAGGCGGCCTGACCGGGGCCGCGAAGCGCGGCTACGGGACCGCGGGGCGCCGGCCGGCGGGACCGTCCGTCAGGATTCCGGCTGCTCGATGAGCTGCGCGATGTACAGCGGCTCGCCCAGCTTCTCGACCAGTTCGAGCTGGGTGTCGAGGTAGTCGATGTGGTGCTCCTCGTCCTCCAGGATCGACTCGAAGATGTTCGCCGAGGTGATGTCGCCCTTGGCGCGCATGACCTCGATGCCGCGCCGCAGGCGGTCGATCGCCTCGACCTCGACCTGGCGGTCGGCCTGGAACATCTCGGTGACCGTCTGGCCCACCCGGACATGGAAGAGCCGCTGGTAGTTCGGCAGCCCGTCGAGGAAGAGAATCCTGTCGGTCAGGATCTCCGCGTGCTTCATCTCGTCGAACGACTCCGACCGGGTGTACTTCGCGAGCTTCGTCCAGCCGAAGTTCTCCTGCATCTTCGCGTGCAGGAAGTACTGGTTGATCGCGGTCAGCTCAGCGGTCAACTGTTCGTTGAGGAACTCGATGACCTCGGGGTCGCCCTGCATGGCAACGCCGTCCTTCCGATCGGGCTGTCAGGTTCCGCGCATCTTCGCACTGCTCAGGCATCTGATCCAGTAAGTGCAGGCTTACGTTCCGGGGCCCGGCTTGCCCGGAAAGACCCCGCCCGGTCGGAAGCATCACGCCCCGTCTGTCACCATGGAGACATGGGTCAGTCCGAACGCCAGACGGGGGAGCTTCCTCCGGGGCAGCGGATCCAGCGGGGCTGGCCGGTCACGCACTACGGCCCCGTACCCCGTTTCACGGCGGACCGCTGGGAGTTCCGGGTCTTCGGCGCGACCGCCGACAACGACAAGACCTGCTGGAACCACGAGGAGTTCTCCGCGCTGCCGTATGCCACGGTCGTCGCCGACTTCCACTGCGTCACGAAGTTCTCGATGCTCGGCATCGAATGGGGCGGGGTTTCCACCGATACCGTGCTGAAACTGGCGCCGCCCGCCGACGACGTCACGCATGTGATGGTGTGGGCCGAATACGGATTCAGCTCGAATCTGCGGATCGAGGACTTCATCGACGACAAGTCGATATTCGCGACCCATAAGGGCGGCGAACCCCTCACCGCGGAACACGGCTTTCCGGTCCGCCTCGTCGTCCCCGGCCTCTACGCCTGGAAGGGCCCCAAATGGGTCCGCGGGGTGGAGTACATGACGGCGGACCGCCGCGGCTTCTGGGAGGAGCGCGGCTATCACAACCTCGGTGACCCCTGGAACGAGCAGCGCTACTCGTACCAGGAGGAGCCGGGCGACGGGCCCGAGCTGTAGCGGCTCAGTGGTGGTACTGGTGCACCACCGCGTGGCCCTTGCCCCGCCCGATCAGCCACTTGTTGACCGGGGTCGTGACGGCGAAGGCCACCACGAAGGAGAGCGCCAGGCTCACCCAGAACAGGGCGTCGGCCAAGGTCGCGTCCATGGCGCCGGGGAAGACCAGGATCGTGCCGTTGTCGGCCAGCTCCATGAAGATGATCGACACGGTGTCGGCGGCGAGCGCCACCCGCAGCGCCGAGCGCGGGTCCAGGCCCGCGCGCAGCACGCCGCGCATGGTGAGCGAGTAGCCGAAGACGAAGGCGAGCACGATCGCCAGCAGCATCGTCCGCACGTTGTCCCAGCCGAGCGCCGTGCCGATCAGCATGCCGAGGACCTCGCCGATGGCGCAGCCGGTGAGGCAGTGCAGGGTCGCCTGGGCGGCCGTCCGCCAGCCCGCCCCGCCGCCGCTGCCGCCGTGGTGCGCGTGCGCCGCGTGGTCGTGGGCCGTGTGCTCGTACGCCATGGGATGTCCCCGTCCTCAGGAAGTGCGTGCGGTGCCTTGCGGTCAGCACAACCACATACCCCCTGGGGGTATTCCTGAGCCGGGAGCAGCCCCTAGCCGCGCAGCTCCTTCAGCAGCTTCACGTCCGACGCGTGCCCCTCGGGCCCGCCCGGCGTCTCGATGACCAGCGGCACGCCCTCCGTCGCCGGGTGCCGCAGCAGCTCACGGAACGGCTCCGCGCCCAGATGGCCCGCGTCGATGTTCGCGTGCCGGTCCTTGCGCGCCCCGCACACGTCCTTGCTGCCGTTGGCGTGCACCAGCCGCAGCCGCCCCTCGCCCGCCGTCGCCGCCAGTTCGTCCAGCATCGCCGTCATCCCGCCGGGCGCCGCCATGTCGTGCCCCGCCGCGAAGGCGTGACAGGTGTCCAGGCACACCCCGAGCCGGGGATGCCGGTCGAGCGCCGCCATGTACGGGCCCAGGTCCGCGACCAGCGAGCACAGCGAGGAGCCCTGCCCCGCCGTCGGTTCCAGCAGCAGCCACGGGTCGTCGTGCGTCAGCTCGTCCAGCAGCGGCCGTACCCGCTCGCGCACCTGCGCCAGCGCCACCTCGCGGGTCCTGCCGCCGGTCGCCGAGCCGGTGTGCACCACCACGCCCAGCGCGCCGATCGCCCGCGCCCGGCGCAGCGAGTGCCGCAGCGACTCCACCGAGCGGTCCACCGTCGCCTCGGTGTGCGAGCCGAAGTTGATCAGATACGGCGCGTGCACGTACGCGGGCAGGTCCAGCTCCGCGCAGCGCGTCCGGAACTCCTCGTCCTGGGCAGGGCTGCCGGGCGGAGTCGCCCAGCCGCGCGGATTGGCCGCGAAGACCTGGACGGTCTCCGCGCCGATCCGCTCCGCGTACCCCAGCCCCACGGTGGCCAGCCCGCCGGCCACCGGCACATGGCTGCCCACCGGATTGCGCGACCGCATCAGCCCGCCGCACCCGTCGGCGCGTCCGTCACCACGCGCATCAGCGCACCCAGATGGTGATCGTCGCGCCCTTGGGCGCCTGTCCGCCGCCGTCGGGGGACTGGCTGAAGACGGTGTCGCCGAAGAACACGGTGATCACCCGGACGTCGAAGCCCGCGTCCTGGAGGATCTGCTTGGCCTCGTCCTTCTTCTTGCCCGTCACGCCCGGCACGTCGAACTGCTGCTGGCCCTTGGACACGGTGATCGTCACCGTGTCGCCGGTGCCGACCTGCGTCCCCACCTCCGGGGACGCCAGCGCGACCTTGTCCTTGTCCGCGACGTCGGAGAACACCTTGTCCGGCGCCAGGACGACCTTCAGACCCGCGTCCTCGAGCTGCTGCTGCGCGTCGGTGACCGAGTCGCCGATCACGTCCGGCACGTCGACCGGAGCCCCGCGCGACACCTTGATCGCCACCGGGGTGTCGGGCGCCCGCCGGATGCCGCCGGCGGGGTCGGTGGAGACCACCTGACCGCGGGGCACGTCCTCGCTGAACTCCTGGGCCACCGTGCCGGGCGTCAGACCCGCGTCCTTCAGCTCCTTGCGCGCGGTCTCCAGCGGCTTGCCCCGGACGTCGGGCACCTGGACCTGCTGCGGGCCCTTGGAGACCTTCAGCGTCACCGTGCCGTTGTCCCGGACGCGCTTGCCGGGACCCGGATCCGTCGAGATCACCTTGCCGCGCGGCACCGTGATCGAGAAGTCCCGCGTCACCTTCGCGCGCAGCCCCGCCGCGTCCAGCTTCTTCTCCGCGTCGGCCTGCGACAGCGCCAGCACCGCGGGCACCTTCGTGAACTGCCCGTCGCTGATGTACCAGACGCCCGCGCCGACCCCGAGCAGCACCAGCAGCGCCAGCACCACCGCCAGCGGCCCGCGCCGCCGCGGCGCACCGTCCCCGCGGCCCCGCCGCCGCGGCTGCCGCGGACCCGCGGGCGGCTCCTCGGGCGGCGGGGGCGGCAGCAGCAGCCTGCTCGTACGGTTCAGCTCGCCGCTGTCGGCCGCCGCCGGTACCGGCGGCGCGGAGGCGGGCATCGGCTCCGACGCGAAGGCCGCCGACGGATAGCGGTGGACGACGCTGGTCGGGTCCTCGGACCCGGCGCCGCTCATCTCGCCGATGGTGTCCGCGGGCTCGCGGTCCAGCTGCGCCGGGGTCAGCGCCGCCCGCACGTCGCGCACCTCGGCCAGCAGGTCCACGGCGTCCGCGGGCCTGCCCCGCGGGTCACGGCAGGCGGCCCGCGCCACCAGGGCGTCCAGCGCGGGTGCCAGACCGGCGACGACCGAGGACGGGGCTGGCACGTCCTCGTTGAGGTGCTGGAACATCACCTGCGCGGGCGTCGTCCCGTCGTACGGCTTGCGGCCGGTCAGCGTCTCGTACAGCACGACCCCGCACGCGTACACATCCGTGCGCTGGTCGACCACGCCGTGCCCGATCTGCTCGGGGGCGAGGTACGAGACGGTGCCCAGCAGCGAGCCGGTCGACGCGCTGGTCTGAGTGTCCACCGCCCTGACCAGGCCGAAGTCGGCGACCTTCACGCGGCCGTCGTCCCCGATCAGCACATTCTCCGGCTTCATGTCGCGGTGGACCAGGCCCGCGCGGTGCGCGGCGCCGAGCGCCGCCAGCACCGGCTCCATGATGTCCAGCGCCGCCCGCGGCTGGAGCGCCCCGCGCTCGCGCACCACGTCGCGCAGCGTGCAGCCGGCCACGTACTCCATGGCCAGATACACGTAGGTGCCGTCGGCGCCCTGGTCGAACATCCCGACGACATTCGGGTGCGCCAGCTTCGCCACGGCTTTGGCCTCGCGGATGAAGCGCTCGACGAAGCCGGTGTCGGTCGCCAGGGCCGGGTGCATCACCTTGAGCGCGAGCACCCGGTCGAGGCGGGTGTCCACGGCCCTGTACACCGTGGCCATCCCCCCGACAGCGATGCGCGCCTCGACCCGGTAACGGCGGTCGAGCGTCTGCCCGACGAGCGGGTCCTGCACGGTCGTGTCCACGATCGCCGATTCTACGAGGCCGGAATGCCCCGAACGGCGCTGCGCGCCCGGTCTGTACCCCACCTGTTGCGTGCCGCAACGCTTCCGTGACCTCCCGTCCCCCTGCCCGGGTCGGCGCCCTTCCCCGGGGCTCCGCCCCTGTACGGCCCTTCACGGAGGGCGGCGGCCCGATCCTTCAAGGGTCGTGGTGGGCACGTCCTGTGCGCGGTGGACGCGGGGCCCTGGACCTAGAAGGCGGGGCGTTCGGGGTCGAGGGAGGGGAGACCTTCGGGCGGGGAGGAGGGGAGGGCGAAGTGGCGGCGGGGGATACGCCCGGCACGAAAGGCCAGGCGCCCGGCCGTAACGGCGTGACGCATGCCCTCGGCCATGAGAACCGGCTGCCGCGCCCGCGTGACGGCCGAGGCCAGCATGACGGCGGCGCACCCGAGTTCCATGGCGAGCGCGGCGTCGGACGCCGTCCCCGCCCCGGCGTCGAGGACCACGGGAACACCGGCCCGCTCGGTGATGAGTTGAAAATTGTGCGGGTTGCGGATTCCGAGCCCCGACCCGATCGGCGACCCGAGCGGCATGATCGCCGCGCACCCCACATCCTCCAGCTTCCGTGCCAGCACCGGATCGTCGCTGGTGTACGGCAGTACCGTGAAGCCGTCGTCCACCAATGTCTCGGCGGCGTCGAGGAGTTCGACCGGATCGGGCAGCAACGTCCTCTCGTCCGCGATGACTTCCAGCTTCACCCAGTCGGTGCCGAGGGCCTCACGCGCCAGCCGCGCGGTCAGCACGGCCTCACCGGCCGTGAAGCACCCGGCGGTGTTGGGCAGCACACGGATGCCGTGCCGCCGCAGCACCGACAGCACCGACCCCTTCGTCGTGGGGTCGAGCCGCCGCATGGCGACGGTGGTCAGCTCCGTACCGGACGCGAGCAGCGCCTGCTCCAGCACCTCCAGGCTCGGCGCCCCGCCGGTCCCCATGATCAGCCGCGAGGAGAAGACGGCATCCCCGATCCGCAACGAGTCGCTGACGTCGACAGCGGAAGTCGTCATCCCTCAGCCCCCCTGCACGGCGGTGAGGATTTCCACGCGGTCACCGTCGGACAGCGGCGTCGCCGCCCACCGGGTGCGCGGGACGACCGTCTCGTTGAGGGCGGCGGCCACGCCGGAGGCGGCCGGGGTGAGGTCGGCCACCAGGGCGTCGAGGGCGAGGGGCGCGGGCAGGGAGCGGCGCTCGCCGTTCACCAGGACCGTGATCGTCATACGGTCTGCTCCTCACGCGCGGCGGCGGCCGGGGGAGCGGGTACCGGGAAGACGGGCACCGGGACGGCCGCGAAGCGGGAGGCGGCGAACGGGCGCGCGTACGCGGGCAGTTCGCCCGTGACCAGCGCCTCCGCCATGATGTCGCCGGTGATCGGGGTGAGCAGCACGCCGTTGCGGTGGTGGCCGGTGGCCAGCAGCAGGCCGTCCAGCGCGCCGCGGCCGAGGAGCGGGGCGTTGTCCGGGGACCCCGGCCGCAGACCCGCCAGGGTCTCGGTGAGCGGCAGTTCGGTGATGCCGGGCACCAACTCGTGGGCGTCCCGGAGGAGTTCGTAGACCCCGCCCGCGGTCACCGTGGTGTCCCAGCCCAACTCCTCGCTGGTCGCGCCGAGTACCAGCTCCCCGTTCTCGCGCGGCACCAGGTACACATGGCTGCCGCGTACCACCGCCCGGACCGTACGGGACAGGAACGGCGCGTGGCCCGGCGGGATGCGCAGCCGCAGGATCTGCCCCTTCACCGGCCGTACCGGCGGCAGCGCGGCCTCGGGCACGCCCGCGATCCGGCCGCTCTCGCTGCCCGCGGCCAGCACCGTACGACCGGCTGTGACCGCCGTACCGTCGTCGAGCAGCGCGCCGACGGCCCGGCCGCCCGAGATCTCGACGCGGGTCACCGCCGAGCGGTGCAGGACCACACCGGCCAGCTCCGCGGCCCGCAGCAGCGCCGTGGCGAGACGGCGCGGGTCGACCTGGTGGTCGCCGTCCACCCGCAGTCCGCCGCGGACACCGGGGGCGAGCAGCGGTTCGAGGCGGCGGCAGTCCCGGCCGCTCAGCCACTCCGAGGGCAGGCCCAGCGAGGTCTGGAAGGCGTGCAGATCGCGCAGGTGCGCGCGGTCGTCGGCGTCCAGCGCGACGGTCAGGGTGCCGCAGGCGCGGAAGCCGACGTCGAGGCCGGTCGCCTCGGTCAACTCGGCCACGAAATCCGGGTATCGGCGCGCCGACGCCAGATTGAGGTCCAGCAGCGTCTGCTCGCCGTACTGCGATTCGGTGACCGCGGCCAGCATGCCCGCCGCCACCCGCGCCGCGCCGCCGCCGGGGTCCGGGTCGGCCACGGCGGTCCGCAGGCCGCGCTGCGCCGCCCGCCAGGCGGTGACCAGGCCGATGATGCCGCCGCCCACCACCAGGACGTCGTACGACGCCGCCGCGCGGGAACTCCGCGGCGCGGCCGTCGGAGCCGCCGGTCCGCTCGGCGCCGCCGGTTCAGGTGTACCCATCGAATACCGCCCTCCCTTCGCCGGAATGACCCGGATCAGGTTCGTACGGTCGGCGGCCGTCCAGCCGCCCTCTCAGCCCGGTGCGTCCGGGCTCCCGCGTGTTCTCTGGCCCCGACACCATATCCCCGCCCGCCGCCCGGGGGTGGCCCGGCGTCGTCGGCGGCCCGTACCGACTACCGTGAATCATGTGAACGACGTCGTGATTGTCGGGGCCGGGATGGCCGGGGTGCAGACGGCGGTCTGCCTGCGCGAGCAGGGCTGGCGGGACGGCATCGTGCTGGTCGGCGACGAGCCGCACCCTCCGTACGACCGCCCGCCGCTGTCGAAGGCGGTCCTGCTCGGCACGGCGGGCGAGGACACCGACGTCCGCTTCGACGTCGACTTCGACGCCCTGGACGTGGATCTGCGCCTGGGCGTACGGGCGCAGGGGCTGCGGCCAGGCGACCACGAGGTCGTCACCGACAAGGGCGGCCTACGCTACGGCCGTCTCGTCGTCGCGACCGGCGCCTACCCCGTGGCGCTGCCCGGCACGGCGGGCCTGCCCGGCGTCCACCTGCTGCGCACCCTGGACGACGCGGCGGCGCTGCGCCCGGTGCTGGACGCACACAAGGACGTCGTGGTGGTCGGCGCGGGCTGGATCGGCGCCGAATTCGCCACCGCGGCGCGGCAGGCGGGCTGCGAGGTGACTGTCGTGGAGGCCGCGGACCGGCCGCTGTCCGGCGCGCTGCCCGCCACCATCACCGGCCACATGCGGGCCTGGTACGCCGACGCCGGGGTACGGCTGCTCACCGGCACCGCCGTCGCCGAGGTCGAACCCGGCGCCGTGGTGCTCGCCGACGGCACCCGGCTGCCCGCCGCGGCCGTCGTGGTCGGCATCGGCGCCAGGCCCGCCACCGGCTGGCTGGCCGGTTCCGGCGTCGGCCTCGGTCCGGACGGCGCCGTACTCGCCGACGACCGGCTGCGCACCACCGCGTCCGACGTGTACGCCGTCGGCGACTGCGCGTCGTTCCCGTCCGCGCGCTACGGCGAGCGGCTGCTCATCCACCACTGGGACAACGCCGTGCAGGGCCCGCGGACCGCCGCCGCCAACGTCCTCGGCGGCGACGAGGCGTACGACCCGGTGCCGTACTTCTGGTCCGAGCAGTTCGGCCGCTTCGTGCAGTACGCAGGGCACCACACGGGCGCCGACACGATGCTGCTGCGCGGCGACCCGGCGAGCCCGTCCTGGTCGGTGTGCTGGCTGCGCGGCGGCGCCCTGGCCGCGCTGCTGGCCGTGGACCGGCCGCGGGACCTGGCGCAGGCCCGCAAGCTGGTCGCCCGCGCGGCGGTGCTGGACCCGGCGCTCGCCGCCGACCCGGCGGTGCAGCTCAAGTCGGCGGCCCTGCGCTGAGCGGGGCGTCCCGCTAACGGCGCAGTGCCGCAGCGGTTGTCGGCGGCGGGTGGCACCCTTGTCCTGTGACTGTTTTCTCGTCGGTTGACGCACACATTGACGCTCTCGTCCCCTCGTGGCTCACGCTGCCCGAGGTCGCGGAGCGGCTCGGACTCGACATCACCCGGATTCGCCCCCTCATCAAGGAGGGCCAGCTCATCGCGGTCCGCCGCGGTGAGAACAAGGTGCTCATGGTGCCCGCTGACTTCGTCGGCGAAGGCGCCATCACCAAGGGCCTGTCCGGCACGCTCACCGTGCTCAAGGACGACGGGTTCTCGGACGATGAGGCGCTGGAATGGCTCTTCACGCCCGACCCGAGCCTCCCCGGCACCCCCGCCCAGGCACTGCGCGAGAATCGCGGGACCGAGGTGAAGCGCCGAGCGCAGGCGCTCGCCGTGTAACCCGTACGCCTCAGGGGGAACCGCCCGCATGACGACCACCGCCGCCGCCACCGCCGTGGGCACCGCCCGTGACCGGCTCGCCGCCGCCCGGCTCTATCTGTGCACCGACGCCAGGACCGAGCGCGGCGACCTCGCCGAGTTCGCGGACGCGGCACTGAGCGGCGGGGTGGACGTCATCCAGCTCCGGCACAAGGGCATCGAGGCGGGGGCCGAACTGGCGGCCCTCGCCGTCCTCGCCGAGGTCTGCCGCAGGCACGGCAAGCTCCTCGCGGTCAACGACCGCGCCGATGTGGCGCACGCGGCCCGGGCCGACGTCCTGCACCTCGGCCAGGGGGACCTGCCGGTCCCGGCCGCGCGCGCCATCCTCGGCGACGAGGTGCTGATCGGGCGGTCCTGCCATGCCGCTTCCGAGGTGGACGCCGCCGCCGTGGAGCCCGGCGCCGACTACTTCTGCACCGGGCCCGTCTGGCCCACGCCCACCAAGCCGGGGCGTCCCGCCCCGGGGCTCGACCTGGTCCGGCACGCCGCCGGGCTCACGACCGACCGGCCCTGGTTCGCCATCGGCGGCATCTCCCTCGACAACATCTCCCAGGTCCGCGCCGCCGGTGCGCGCCGCGTCGTCGTCGTCCGCGCCCTCACCGAGGCCGCCGATCCCGCCGGCGCGGCCTCCGCCCTCCGCGCTGCCCTCGCCTGACACCTAGGCGGTGAGCATTCCCGGGGCCCGGCCCCTGGACGGTCCTTTCCCGCAGGCGGCAAGCCGGTCTTTCCGGGGCGCGGCCCCGAGGCGGTCTTTCTGCCAGGGCGGCTGGCCGATCTCTTGAGGGGCGCGGGGAACTGCGCGGCCCGCCCCCACCGGGCTGTCAGCCCGGAAACAACAGCGTCTGCCCCGCTGGGGCCGGTTTCCAAAGGCGCGCCACCGCCGTGGCCGAGCGCGCAGTTCCCCGCGCCCCTAAAAACCCGGCGTACCGCCCCCGGCAGAGGGACCGCCTGGGCCCGCGCCCCCGGAAAACACGGTGTGCCGCCCCCGGCAGAGGGACCGCCCGGGGGCGCGCCCCTCACTACACGGTGCCGCCCCCGGCAGAGAGACCGCCCGGGGTCGCGCCCCGGGAAAGCGGGGACCCGCGGGAGGGGAAGGTGGCTTCGGCGGGGCCCGACGGGGGGCGAGCCCCGGGGAAGGCGCGGGCATGGGCGCCAAGCCCACCCGGTGTCCAATCCGTGGACCGCCGGTGGCCAGGAAATGGACGTACGAGGTCATATCGCCCCGTCCGGTTACGGACGGTGGCCAGCCGGGGCTAGCCTTCAAGGCATGGCTTTGGGGACACCTTCCACGCGAACAGACCGGGCGATCACGATCCGTGAGCTCCTGGCGCGGGGCGAGCGCTCGTACTCGTTCGAATTCGCCGCGCCGAGGACGGAGAAGGGCGAGCGGACGCTGTGGAACGCGATCCGCAGGATCGAGGCGGTCGGCCCCACGTTCGTGTCGGTGACCTACGGCGCGGGCGGCTCCTCGCGGGAGGGCACGGTGCGGGCCACGGACCGGATCGTGTCGGACACCACGCTGACCCCGTGCGCGCACCTCACGGCCGTGAACCACTCGGTGGCCGAGCTGCGCAACATCATCGGGCAGTACGCGGACGCCGGAATCCGCAACATCCTGGCTGTGCGCGGGGACCCGCCGGGCGACCCGCTCGCGGAGTGGGTGCCGCACCCGGAGGGCCTGACGTACGCGGCGGAACTGGTCCGGCTGATCAAGGAGTCCGGCGACTTCTGCGTCGGCGTGGCCGCGTTCACCGAGATGCACCCGCGCTCCACCGACCCGGCCGAGGACACCCGGCACTTCCTGGACAAGTGCCGCGCGGGCGCCGACTTCGCCATCACGCAGATGTTCTTCGACGCGGAGGACTACCTGCGGCTGCGCGACCGGGTCGACGCGGCGGGGTGCAGCACCCCGATCATTCCCGAGGTCATGCCGGTCACCAACGTCCGGCAGATCGAGCGTTTCGCCCAGCTCGGCAACGCCCCCTTCCCCTCCGACCTGGCCGAACGCATCCTCGCGGTGCAGGACGACCCGGTCGCGGTCCGGGCGATCGGCATCGAGTTCACCACCGAGATGTGCCGCCGTCTGATGGCGGAGGACATTCCGGGGCTGCACTTCATTACTCTTAACCACTCGACAGCGTCGCTGGAGATCTACGAGAACCTCGGTCTGCACCAGCGGACGTGACCGGCTCGGTACAGTCGGCTCGGTCCAGTTAAGGAAGTGGGCGCATGGGCTACTCGGTGCTGTACGTCGCCTTCGGAATCGTCGCGCTGTGGCTGCTCGGTGAGGTACTGCTCCAGTACAAGGCGCGGCTGCGCTATCGCGTACTGGCCTTCGCCGGGTTCCTGGGCGTGGTCGTCGGCGTGTCCCAGCGCAATGTGATCATCATCGTGCTCGGCGCGCTCGCCTTCGGCGCGGGCCAGTCCTTCGTGACGCTCTCCTACAAGCGCGGCTTCTCCACCGGCTGGGCGCTCGGCGGGCGTCCCGGCTCCAGCCGCCGCCGCAGGAAGGGCGGGGTGACCGAGCCGGTGCTGGAGGTCAGCCCGGTCGAGGAGGAGTACCCGGAGGAATTCGCCGCCGCCCGGCAGCCGGGTCCGCGCGACGAACTCGACGCGGACGAGCCCGATCTGTTCGGCGGCGGGCGGCCGTTGGACTCCGGCCAGATCTACCAGCCGGTCCCGATGCACGAGGACAGCGGCGAATACCCGGTCTACGACGGCCAGTCGACGTACACCCCCGACCCGTACACCAGCGGCGGCTACGAGGGGTACGGCGCGCAGGGCTATGCGGGCTGGGGCGGCGAACCCCAGCCCGCGGCGGCCTCCTACGCCGGTGACGGCTCCGACCAGTCCGGCTGGGGCGGCCACGAATACGGCTACGACCCGGGCGCCTACCAGGAGCCCGCCCCCGCCCCCTACGGCTACGACACCCCGGCCGGCGGCGGCGAGCCCTACCCGTACCCGTATCCGCAGCCCCAGCCGCGGTACGAGACCTACGGCGGTCAGCAGGAGCAGGAGCAACAGCCGCTGGGCAGCGACCCGTACGGCTACCCGTACCAGCAGCAGCCCGACCCGCAGGCGCAGCCGTACATCCCCCAGCAGCAGTACCAGTCGCCGTACGAGCAGCAGCAACCGCCCCAGCAGGAGCAGCAGCCGCAGTACGCCGACCCGTACGACCCCTACCGCTACTGAGAGTTCGCCCCGCCGGCCGCCCCGCTACCCGGCCTGGGTGCGGGCCGCGTGCAGCAGTGACGGCAGCCGGGCCGCCGCCGTGCCCAGGCCGTTGGGCGCGGCCCAGGTCTGGGCGGGCAGCACGGCGGCCACGTGCGGGAAGTCCCTCCGCAGCGTCTCCTCCTCGTAGCGGTGGCAGCCCTCGTGCCAGGTGAGGATGCCCGCCAGCCAGTCGCGCAGCTCCTGCGCGTAGCCGAGCAGCACCTCGCGCGCCGCGTCGTCGAGTGCGAACTCCTCGAAGAGCGTGGGCAGTTGGTTCTCGGTGATGTGCTGGAACTCCTGCATCCGCGCGGCCATCAGATCCCCGACCACGTCCATCGCCTCCTGCGGCGAGCAGTCCAGGAAATTCTGCACGACGAGCACCGCGTTGTGGATCTCCCCCTCGAACTCGATCTCCTTGCGGTACGAGAACACGTCGTTGAGCAGGCAGGCGAAGTCGGCGGCGGCCACCTCCATGGACTGCACGGGCCGCGAGCGGTAGACGGCGTCCGGCAGCGCGTCACCGTGGCCGATCCGCGACAGGCTCATCGTCAGGTCGGAGCCGAAGGTCTTGCGGCGCATCTCGATGTAGTCGACCGGGTCCGGCACCCGGTTCTGCTTCTGGTTGGCCAGCTCCCACAGCCAGCTCTCGCACATGTCCTCGACGGCGAAGCGGAATTTGCCCCGCGCGTCGGGGGACATCGGGCCCGCGGTGCGCCGCCACAGGTCCGCCAGACCCCGCTCCAGCGCGCTCACCGGCGTGGGCGCGGGCTCGTCGCCCAGCGGCATGAACAGCTTGAACCGCTCGGTGGCCAGCCGGGCCGCTCCGGCGTCGGGGGACCGGCCGAAGACCAGCGGGTAGTAGTCGTCGCCGTAGGTGCCCCAGGTCAGCCAGTCCGTGGTGAGGTTCAGCTCCTCCGGCGAGGCCGCCGGGTGGATGCCCGCCGCGCACAGCGCGAAGTCGTAGTCGGCGAGCTTGCGTTCGTTCCACAGCCCGCCGGGGACGGGGAAGCCGGGCTCCGCGCCGAGGATGCCCATCGCCCGGCCCCACTCCATGTTGTGCCGCCGGGCGGTGTCCAAGTGCGGGCTGAGCGTGGTCTCGAACGGCATGTGGATCTCGGCGCGCCGGACCGTGTCGGTGCGCTGGTGCGGGGCGTGCGAGAAGGACCGGGCGCGCTGCGGCAAGGTCGCGGCCAGCGAGTGCAGGATCTGCGCGGCCGAGGTGCCCAGGCCCGTCGGCCCGCCGATCGCGCCGCCGCCGATACCGGCGCCCGCGCCCACCGCGCGGGAACTGCCGTCCGCGCCGTTCATGTACCGGCTGGAGCGCATGTGCCACTCGTGGCCGCCCGACTGCCAGTCCTGGAGTCCCTTGACGTACGCGAAGACGCCGAGACGTTCCTGCGGGGTCAGGCCGAACTGCCCGAACAGCGGCTCCACTTCGGTGAGCGCGGTGTGCTCGAACTGGTGCAGCCGCGAGGTCAGCAGGTCGTTCACCCGGTCCGCTGCCTGCTGGGCGGTCAGATCGAGGAACCGCTCAAGGACCAGGACGGCGTTGGAGAGTTCGCCCTCGTCCTCGATCTCCCGCTGGTACGAGAACAGGTCGTTGCGCAGGTGCACGCTGTCCGCGAAGCAGTCGCGCAGCACCCGCATCGCACGGCTCCCGGCGATCCGCGCCGGTACCTCGGCGCCCGCCGCGTGCTCGATCAGATTCGCCGACCAGGGCGCGCCGCCCACCTTGCGGCGCATCTCGATGTACTCGATCGGATTCGAGACGCGGCCCGCGTTGATGTTGGACAGCTCCCAGAGCGACTCCTCCAGCAGGTAGTACGTGCTCTCGTGGAACCGCTCCCTGAAGTCCTGCGACATCGTCGGCACCGTGCGCGCCCACAGGTCCGCGAGCCCCGCCTCGACCTGGTTGGTCGGCTCCGGCACCGGCTGTCCGGGATCCACCGGCATGAAGGCGGGCAGCCGGTCCAGGTACGCCTTCGCGCCCTGCATGTCCTGGCTGCGCTTGAAGATGTCCAGGAAGTGGTCGTCGAAGAAGAACACCCACACGTACCAGTCGGTGACCAGGTCCAGTTCGGGACCCGACGCGTCGGGATGGGTGTACGCGCACAGCAGCGCGTAGTCGTGGGCGTCGTAGTCCGCCTCGTCCCAGATCCCTGAGCCCTCGATCATGTCCATCTCGCGGGCCCACGCCTTGGAGTGCTCCCTGGCCCGTTCCAGGTGGGGGTTGAGCCGCGCCGGATACGGCACGTAGAACTGCGGGAGTTCGAAGGGCTGCGGCATGCTTCGTACGGCCTTCCGCTCGGTGATCACGGGCCACCGTTCACGCTAGGCGGCCACCGCGCGCCCCCGGAGCGCCCGCCGGGCTTTTCCGTCCGATCGGTTGAATCCGGGCGGTGGTCCGCTTAAGGATCTTCGCGACGGTAACGGGGGCGGCAAGAGGCGGACAGCGGACGGGAATCCGTCGAGCGAGCCGTCAACGAGCGCGCGGCGCACGCCCGTTCACCGGCTGCCGCCGGGCCCGCCCATGATCAGGTCGGCCACGATCGCGCCCGACATGCCCGCGTGCGGCAGTCCGCCGCCGGGGTGGGCCCAGCCGCCGACCCGGTAGAGACCGGGCAGCGCGTCGGCGTTGGGGGAGCGCAGCAGTGAGCCGTGCGCGCCCGCGAGCGCCGGGGCGGGGACCGAGCCGCCCGGTGCGCCGGTCTCGCGTTCCGTGTCCGCCGGTGTCCGCACGATCCGCCACAACTCCCGCTCCCGCAGGCCGGGTACGGCCGCCTCCGCGGCGGCCACCGCCCGCTCGGCGGCGGCGTCGGCGGCGCCGGGAGCCGTCCAGTCCAGGCCGGCCCGGCCGTGCGGCGGCACGGTCACCCTCACGGTGACCGCCTCGTGCCCGTCGTCCGGGCGCAGCGCGGGGTCGTCGGGCCGCAGCACCGTCACCGTGGGGACGGCGTCCGTGGTGCCGGGGGAGTCGAATGCCCAGGTCAGCGCGCGCTCGCGGTCCGGGGCGTGCACGACCGTACGGTGCACGGCGTCGGCCGGGCGCGCGCCGCGCAGCGCCATGTGGACGGTGAGGACGCCCCGCGGGTGCCGCGGGCCCCAGTCGGGCAACTCGTCCTCGGACTCCCAGGGCAGCACGTGGTCCCGGTAGAGCGCGGGCAGCGGCGCGCCCGCCACCACGAAGTCGGCCTCCGCCGTACCGCCGTCGGCCAGTTCCACCCCGGCGGCCCGGCCGTCCTTCTCCAGCACCCCGGTGACCTCGGCGCCGAACCGGAACTCCACCTTCCGCGCCAGGCAGCGCGCGTACACCGCGTCGGCCAGCGCCCGCAGCCCGCCGGGTACGTACCAGACGCCGAAGGTCTGCTCCACGTACGCCAGTACGGTCGCCGAGGCGGGAGCGGTGCGCGGGTCGAGGCCGTAGTCGAGCGGATAGCTCTCCAGCAGCGCGGCCAGCCGGGGGTCGCGCAACTCGCCGTCCGCGACGGCGGACAGGGTCCGCGCCCGCGCCGCGCGCCGCAGCAGACCGCGCTTCCCGGCCGCCGGATACGGATCCTCGCGCAGCGCGGCGGTCGCCCCGGACACCGCGTCCTCCAACAAGGGCCTGCGAGTGGCCTCCCAGGCTTCCCGGGCGCGCAGCATGACCTCGCTCCACCGCTCGCCGTTCCCGGCCCCCAGAGCGCCGTCCAGCGCTTCTATGACCCCGGAGCGCGACGCGTTGGGCAGCGTCAGATCCGTACCGTCGGCGAAGACGTGGCGGGCGGCCGGATCGGCCTGCGCCAGACCGACGGACTGTTCGAGCGACTCCCGGCCGGTCTTGACGAACAGATCGCGCTGCACGGCGGGCAGCAGCAGGAGACCGGGGCCGGTGTCGAAGGCGAAACCGTCCCTCTCGACCCGGCCCACACCGCCGCCGTACGTCGCCGACCGCTCGTGCACCACCACCCGGTGGCCGCCGATGGCGAGCCTGGCCGCCGCCGCCAGCGAGCCCATACCCGCGCCGATCACCGCAATCCGTGCCATGGCAGGGACTGTATCGAAGGCCGCCCGACAGGCTCTCAGGTGGGCGCCGGGGTGCCGTTCCGGTTCTTGCGCTCCCTGCGCTCCCTGCGGCGGCGCAGCGCGCGCCGGATCCGGGACAGCAGCAGGAGCACGACGGTCATGCCGAGCACCAGCAGCACCGCCGCGATGATCGCGGCGGGCAGCGGATGGAAGAGCGCGAAGGTGACGATGCTCGCGACGCCCAGGTCCTCGGCGAGGCTGACCACGATATTGCTCGCGGGCTCGGGCGAGGTGTTCACCGCCAGCCTCGTGCCCGCCTTCACCAGATGGCTGGCCAGCGCCGTGGACCCGCCGACCGCGCCCGCCGCCAGCTCCGACAGCGAACCCGACTGCCCGGCCAGCAGCGCCGCCACCACCGCGCCCGCGACCGGCCTGATCACCGTGTGCACGGCGTCCCACGCCGAGTCCACGTAAGGGATCTTGTCGGCCACCGCCTCGCAGAGGAACAGGGCGGCCGCGATCAGCAGCACATCGGTGCGCTGGAGCGAGAGCGGCACCTCGTCGGTGATACCCGCCCTGCCCATCACACCGAGCAGCAGCACGACGGCGTAGGCGTTGATCCCGCTCGCCCAGCCGCTGGTGAAGACCAGCGGAAGTACGGACATGCGCGGGACTCTAGCGAACCGCGCCCACTGTCACCGAGTGAAATCGCGCGGTCATGAGTATCCGTACCTAGACGCGCGGTTGAGTACGTTCGCGGATGGGGCGTCGGCCGGGAAACCGGAAGAGTGGGGACCGCGGACGGGCTTCGGTGCCAGAACCGCCGACACGGGGCGGCGGAAGTACACCGGTCCGTACGTGAACGGGGGGCGCACGGGGGAGGCGCTGTTCTGGCACGGACCTGCGGGGGACCGGACCCTGCCAGAACAGCGCACCCGCGGACCGCTCACTGGCGCGCCGAACGCCCGCCGACCCTGCCCTGGAGCAGCCGGGACAGCGCCGCGTGCACCTCGTCGATACCGCGCTCCGGCTGGAACGCCTGCCAGTCCAGCGCGGCGACCAGCACCATCCCGAACAGCGCGGACGCCGTCAGCGGTACGTCGATCTCGTCGTTCAGCTCACCCGCCGCCACGGCCTCGCCCAGCACCTTCTCGACCACCGCCACCGCCTCCTGACGCAGGATCATCAGCGTGTCCTGCCAGGCGCGGTTGGTGCGCCACAGCTCGGCCACGTAGAGCTGCGTGAAGGACGGGTAGCGCACGATGAAGTCGAGCCCCGCGTGGATCATCGCGTCCAGCGCGTCGACCTTGCCGCCGCCCTTGGCCTCCGCGTCCTGCGCGGCCTCGCGCAGCGAGACGGTCAGCAGACCCACGCCGTGCCGCAGCAACTCCTCGAACAGGTCGTTCTTGCTGGCGAAGTTGTAGTAGACGGTGCCCTTGGCGACCCCGGCCCGTTCGGCGATCTCGTCGACCGTGGTGGCGGAGAAGCCCTGTTCGGCGATGAGGGTGACGGCGGCCTCGTACAGCTTCTGACGAGTGGCCTGGCGTCGTGCGGTGGTCATGGTGCCGATTCTGCCTGTCCGGCGTCCGGCATGTTCACCGGGCACGTTCACCCGGCGGATTCCGGCCACCGCGCCAATGTCCCGTTTTCGGGCGTTACCCCAGGTCAGGACCGATTGTCAGTGGTAGCCCCCACTATGGGTGGCACGGAGAAAGGAGGCTCGCCATGGCAGCTCCCGTAAGCGACATCCATCCTGTGCTGCGCCGCGCCACCGCGTCACCCGCCGCCCTTGACCTGCTCACCCAGGCACACCTCGGCCTCGAAGAGGCCGCCGTCCTGGAGACTCCGAACGAGCGCTACGCCACCGCCCACCTCGCCGCCCTGCGCACCGCCGCCGCGGTGCTCGCGGTACGCGGCCGACCCGAGCCCGCCCCGCGCCGCCGCCAGCGGATACGCACCGCCTGGGAGGTGCTGCCCGAGGTCGCGCCCGAACTGGCGGAGTGGAGCGCCCTGTTCGAGGCGGGCGCGGCCCGCAGGGCCCGCGCCGAGGCCGGCATAGCCGGAGCCGCGGGCCCCCGCGACGCCGACGACCTGCTGCGCGCCGCGACCATGTTCCTGCGCCTGGTGGAGCGCATGCTGCTCCTCCAGCCCGCGCTCGCGGGCAAGCCGCCCCTGATCCCGGCCCCCGCGGCCGCGGAGCCACCCCGCAGACGCGCCAACTGACACCCGGCCGCGCGCGGCGGCCCCGTCGTCCTGGTCACGCACGAGCACCTGGACCATGACACCCGGCCGCGCGCGCGGCGGCCCCACCTCGGCCGGGGGCTCTAGAGTGGAGCCGCCCGATGTGACCAGCCCCTGCGAGGAGCCGCGCGCCATGTCCCGTCAAGGAGGGGTGGACCCGATGCGCCCCCGTGCCAGTCTGCGTACCGCCGTGGTGTGGGAGGTCCTCAAGGACGCTCTCGAACGGCGGGCCAAGACCGCGGACACGGCGGCACTCGACGTCCTGGACACCGGCGGCGGCACCGGCAACTTCGCGGTGCCCGTCGCCCGGCTCGGCCACCGCGTCACCGTCGTCGACCCCAGCCCCGACGCGCTCTTCGCACTGGAGCGCCGAGCCGCCGAGGCCGGGGTCACCGACCGGGTCAGCGCCGTCCAGGGTGACACCCACGGGCTGCCCGACATCGTGCCCCGCGCGAGCTGGGACATGGTGCTGTGCCACGGCGTCCTGGAGTACGTGGACGACCCGGCGGAGGCCGTGCGCAACGTGGTCGGAGCGCTCCGCCCCTCCGGCGCCCTCAGCCTGCTCGCGGCGGGCCGCGGCGGCGCTGTACTGGCCCGCGCCCTCGCCGGGCACTTCGCGGAGGCCCAGCACGCCCTCGGTGACCCGGACGGCCGATGGGGCGACGGCGATTCGCTGCCCCGCCGCTACACCGCGGACCAGCTCACCCGGCTGGTCACCGACGCGGGCCTGCGGGCCGCCGCCGTGCACGGCATCAGGGTCTTCGCCGACCTCGTCCCCGGCGTCCTGGTCGACACCGAGCCGGGCGCCCTGGAGGCGCTGCTGCGGCTGGAGCTGGCAGCGGCGGAGGAGCCCGGATTCCACTCGGTGGCCACCCAGCTCCACGTCCTCGGCGAGCGCGGCTGACGGAGCCCGCGCGACCCCCGGAAGGACCTCTTCCGCTTCACCCGCCCCCGCCACCGGCCGGAGTAGTCGGTCACAGGCCCCCCGTACCGCCATTGCTGACCGTATGCTGGCATGACGTAACGGCGGACGGGGAATGAAGCCCCCGTCGGATTGGCGTAGTGGGGCGGGTTTCATGGGGGCGAATCCCTGCCTATCCTGAAAGGGTCGGACCGGTCGCCCCCCTGCGACCGACGAGTAGGAGGACTCCGTGCCGCTCTCGGAGCACGAGCAGCGCATGCTCGAGCAGATGGAGCGAGCGCTGTACGCCGAAGATCCCAAGTTCGCGTCGGCGCTTGAGGGAAGTGGGCTGCGCACGTACACCAGGCGGCGTGTCTACCAGTCGGTGGCGGGCTTCCTGGTCGGTATCGCGCTGCTCATGGGCGGCATGATCGCCAAGCAGCCCTGGATCAGTGTGGTGGGCTTCCTGGTCATGCTGGCCTGTGCGGTGCTGGCCGTCACCGGCTGGCGCAAGGCGGGCAAGCCGGGCGAGGCGGCGCCCGCCGCCGGGGTTCCCGGTGCCCCCGGCGCACCCGGCCGGCGGCTCAGCCGCCGCAACCAGGCCAAGCGGGGCAAGGTCATGGACCGGATCGAGGAGCGGTGGCAGCGCCGCCGCGACGAGCAGCAGGGTGGCCGCTAGAGGGTCACTTCCGCCAGCACGGCGCACCGTCCGAGGGTCCCGCACCCTCCCGGCGGTGCGCCGATCTTTTTGCCCCCTGGGCGCCCACCTGTCGCCGTGCGGCGAGCCGATCCTTGAGGGTCGCGGCCCCTGAGGCCGTGCCGGCGCGAGGCTTGTGCCCCGGAAGGGCGCTGGGGGCACCTCCCAGCGTTAGCCGGGGGGTGGAACCGCGCCGTCCGCCGCCGGCCGCGCTGAGGAACCGCGCGGTCAGTCGCCGGCCGCGCTGAGGAACCGCGCGGTCAGTCGCCGGCCGCGCTCCCGCAGGTCACCACCCGCCCCGGCGGGGCAGTCCGGTCGATCCCGGACCACCGGCCCCTGGGGGCGGGCGCGCTGTTCCTCCCGCCCCTGACGGGGGCACGCCCCGCGCGGACGGCGCAGCCCCCTGAGGGGCGCCCCACCCGCGCGGTGGGGACTCACGCCTGGCGGGCCAGGCGCCTCCTCAGCGGAGCGACAAGGCGATGCCCGGCCTCGGACAGACGGAGAGTGACCGCGGACCACCGGTCAGAAAGCTGCCAGATCACCCGGGCGGAGGAACGCGGCAGAAGCACCGCCCGAAGGCGACCGCGGCGCCCGGCCGCCGCGTGCAGGCCCTCGCGGACGTGCCGGACATCGGCCGGCAACCCGGTGACCGGCTGGGGCCTGGGCGAGTAGAGCACCTGCTCCACCGCCGTGGCCAGGGCGCCCGCGGAGACCGCGGCCTGGCCGGTCAGACCGCCGTCCTGGACCAGCCGGGCCATCGCCCGCCGCGGGGTCTCGGAGTCGTCCGGCGGGACGCCGTAGTCCCAGCCGGTGTCGACCACCTCGCGCCAGGCGGACAGGGCGAGCCCTTCGGCCCTGTCACGTCCGCCGCCGAGCCTTCTGGACCGCTGTCGGCGCCGCCAGAGCATGGGCAGCAGCGGGACGGCCAGCACCAGCAGCGCGAGCAGCGTGAGCACGGCGATCCTGCCGCCGCCGAATCCGCCGCCGCCGGAACCGCCGGAAGCGGCCACCGCCGTGTTGTCGCAGGAGCTCTGCGCCCGGTTGTCGCTGCCGCAGCTCGCGCTCGCCGACGGCGTCGGGGTCGGCGTCGTCGCCGTGCCGTGCTGCCCCTGGTCGGCGGGCTCGTTGGTGCCCGAGGGCGTCGTGGTCTGGGTGTACGAGGGGGCCGTGCCCCGGTACGGGGTCGGCTCGAAACGGGTCCAGCCGATGCCCTCGAAGTACAGCTCGGGCCAGGCGTGCGCGTCCTTGAGGCCCACCGACATCGTGCCGTCCGAACCCTGCTGCGAGCCGGGGGTGAAGCCGACCGCCACCCGCGCCGGGATGTGCAGCGTGCGGGCCATCGCCGCCATGGTGAAGGCGAAGTGGATGCAGAAGCCTTCCTTGGTGCGCAGGAACCGCGCTATGGCGTCCACGCCGGTGCCCGACTGCGCCTTGGTGTTGTAGACGAACGCGCCCGAGGTGAAGTACCGCTGGAGCGCCAGCGCCTTCTCGTAGTCGTTGTTCGCCGACTCCGTCACCTGCTGCGCGGTCTGCGCGACCACCTTCGGCAGCGAGCCGGGCACCTTGGTGTACTCCTCGGCGACCCGTCCGGTGGCCGGGGGCGCGGCGGCGAGCTGCGCGGCCGTCGGCTGCACCTGCATGCTCGTGACCGAGTACGTCAGACCCGAGGTGTTCTGCCCGCGGTCGCCGATGATCGTCCGGCCCTCGGGCTCGAACCGCCAGTGCCCCGACACGTCGACGCCCAGCGCCGGGAAGGGCATCGGCAGCCAGCCCTGCGCGTAGCCGTCGTCGACCTTCACCGTCGTCTGGACCTTGGAGTACTTCACGTCGGAGGCCATGCCCGCGGGCTGCGGCAGCACCGACGGGATGTCCTCGATCTTCCGCTTCGACGGCTGCCACTGCGTGCCGTCGAACTGGTCGAGCGCCACGATCCGCAAGTACATGCTGGACAGATCGGTGGAGTTGGTCCTGTACGAGAGGACTTCGCGGTTGTCCTGCTGGTTGAGGTTGTCCTGGAGGGCCACCACCGGGTTGACCGCGGAGATCGTGCCGCCGCGCCCCGGTCCCGTACCGGTGCCCGAGGTGTCCAGCAGGCCGCTGCCCAGCGACGGCAGCACGGCGGGCGCGACCAGGGCCAGGCCCAGCGCCATCACGCCGATCCTGCGGCCGGTGCGCACCGGGGCCAGCGCCCGGCTGCCGGAGGCCGGGTTGGCGGAGCCGCCCCAGCCGTTGGCCGGCGGACCGCCGCCGAACACGCGGCCCCAGCGCGAGAGCCGGTCCCGGCCCTCGGCCAGGAGCAGCAGCAGGTAACCGGCGGCGGCGACCACGAAGTACAGCCACTGCGCACCGCCGTTGGACAGCCCCGCGGCCACCGAGTACAGCGCCAGCAGCGGAAGTCCCGCGGGGGCCGCGCTGTTGTACGTGACGGCCAGCGCGTCCACCGCGAGCGCGACCACCAGCACACCGCCGACCAGCAGCATCCTGATGCCGGGGGTGACCGGCGCCGGGATGGCGAACTGGCTGACGTCGGTCAGCCCGTCGCGTACCAGGTCGCTGAGGTGGACGAAGGCGTTGGGACCGGGGATGACGCCGCCCAGCGCCTGGTGCGGCGCGAACATCACGGTCAGCACGAGCAGTGAGACCACCGCCTGCGCGAGGACGGTCAACGGCCGGGCCAGCGGCACCCGTCGGGCCAGCGCGCCGACCCCGGACTGGAGTGCCACGAAGAGCACGGCCTGGAACATCCAGCCCGCGGGGGTGGCCAGCGGCAGCAGCGAGCAGGCGGCCATCACGGAGGCGGCCGCCGCACACACCGTCAGCCGGGCACGTCCGCTCATGTTGTGGCCCCTGCCTCTTGCTGTTCCTCGCGTGAGCGGTAACGGTCGGCCCGCTGCCACAGTTCCGGCAGCGAGTCCCCGGCGCGTACCGACAGCACCGTCCAGCCCGCCTCGCGGAGCATCCGCAGCGGTGTCGGGGTGTCGTCGTCCTCGGCGCCGGTCTCCCGCGCGCCGTGCTCGGCCGGGGGCTCCGACCTGGCGCCCGGCTCGCGGGCCGTCCAGTCGTCGCTGTCCAGGACGAACGCGACGGCGCCGCCCGCCCGTTGCCGCATCCGGCCGACGTTGGCCGCCTGCTCCTCGTCCAGGTCGCCGAGGAAGGCCACCAGCAGGCCCTCGTGGCTGGACCGCAGCACCTCGTAGGCGCGCGACAGGCCGTCGCTGTGCGCGGCGTCGGGGCCGGAGCCGGAGCCGGGCGACTGCGCCAGGTCGTCGGAGTGGTCGACCACGGCGAGGGTGTCCAGCAGGACGCCCGCCATGTCCGAGGAGTCGCCGACGTAGCCGCCGGTGCCCTCGGGGCCGGGGACGCTGCTGCCGGTGTCGGTCAGCAGCCGTACCGCGAAGCCGCGTTCCAGCATGTGGGTGGAGACCGAGGCGGCGGCCGAGACCGCCCACTCGAACGCCGAGTCGGGGCCCGCGCCGTAGTAGGCGGAGCGCCGGGTGTCCAGCAGGACGGTGCAGCGCGCGCGGTGCGGCTGCTCCTCGCGGCGCACCATCAGCTCGCCGTACTTGGCGGTGGAGCGCCAGTGCACCCGGCGCAGGTCGTCGCCGTGCCGGTAGCCGCGCGGGATGACGTCGTCCTCGCCGGCGAAGGCCAGCGCGCGGGTGCGGCTCTCGCCGTAGCCGTTGGCCTCACCGGCCAGGCGTACCGGCGGCAGCGCCTCGACGCGCGGCACCACGGTGAGGGTGTCGAACGCGCTGAAGGAGCGGGTCAGTTCGCACATGCCGAAGGGGTCGGTCAGCCGCAGTTGCAGCGGGCCGAGCGGGTAGCGGCCCCGCAGGTCGGAGCGGACCCGGTAGGACACCTCGCGGTGGCCGCCGGGCTCCACCCGGTCCAGCACGAAGCGCGGGCGCGGGCCGAGCACGTACGGCACCCGGTCCTGGAGCATCAGCAGTCCGGTGGGGATGCGCGAGACGTTGTCGACCCGCAGGTGCACGCGGGACTCCGACATGGCGGGCACCCGCGACGGGGCGAGCCGCCTGCTGCCCGCGACCCGGTAGCGGGTGCGGTACAGGACGGCGACGCAGACCAGCGGCAGGATCGCCAGCAGCAGTCCGACCCGCAGCAGGTCGGGCTGGCCGAGCACGTAGGCGCATATCCCGGCGGCGACCCCGGCCGCGACGAAGGACCGGCCCCGGGTGGTGAGTCCGCCGAGCGCGGTACGGAATCCGCCGCTCGCCTGCTGCGGTCCCGCGGCGCCCGGCGGGCCGCCCTGGCGGCCCTGCGCCGGACCGCGCTGCGGCTGCGGCGCGGATTGCGGCGGTCGGGTCGGCGGCGGGGTCCCGGCGCCGGGCGTCGCCATCACAGGCCCCGCAGGCCCTGCGGGCGGGCGGACGGCTTCTGCGGCCAGCCGCCGGCCGCCGGGTCGGGCACCGGGACGCGCTGCACGATCTCGGCGACCACCTGTTCGGGGGTGCGCCGGTTCAACTGCGCCTGCGCGGTGGGCAGCAGGCGGTGTGCCAGTACGGAGGAGGCCAGGCCCTGCACGTCGTCGGGCAGCACGTAGTCCCGGCCGTCCAGCGCGGCGGAGGCCCTGGCGGCCCGCACCAGGTGCAAGGTGGCGCGCGGCGAGGCGCCGAGCCGCAGATCGGGGTGGTTGCGGGTGGCGCCGACCAGCGTCACCGCGTACCGCCGTACCGGCTCCGAGACATGCACCATCCGTACGGCCTCGACGAGCTTGACGATCTCGTGGGCGTGCGCGACGGGCTGGAGGTCGTCGAGCGGCGAGACACCGCCGTGCACGTCGAGCATCTTCAACTCGGCGTCCGGGCTGGGGTAGCCGATCGAGACCCGGGCGGTGAACCGGTCCCGCTGCGCCTCGGGCAGCGGATAGGTGCCCTCCATCTCCACCGGGTTCTGGGTGGCGATCACCATGAAGGGGCTCGGCAGTTCGTACGTGGTGCCGTCCACGGTGACCTGCCGCTCCTCCATCGACTCCAGCAGCGCCGACTGGGTCTTGGGCGAGGCGCGGTTGATCTCGTCGCCGACCACGATCTGCGCGAAGATCGCGCCCGGCTTGAACTCGAAGTCCCGCCGCTGCTGGTCGAAGACGCTCACACCGGTGATGTCGGACGGCAGCAGGTCGGGTGTGAACTGGATGCGCCGCACCGAACAGTCGATCGACCGTGCCAGGGCCTTGGACAGCATCGTCTTACCGACACCCGGCACGTCCTCGATCAGCAGATGTCCCTCGGCGAGCAGCACCGTCAGTGCGATGCGGACGACTTCGGGCTTGCCCTCGATCACGTTCTCCACACTGCGGCGCACCCGGTCAGCGGTCGTCGTCAGATCGCTCAGGCTTGCTCGTGCGTCAAAGGTCGTCACCCGGTACTCCTCGGCCATGTTCCTCGGGACACGGTCATCCCTGGACCGGCCCACCCCACTTGCGTGCCGCTCGTGCTCGCGCCGGGCGAGGCAGTGCGGTGCCGCACGATGCATTCTTCCCTTACGCGGCACCCCACGTCACTCGCCTGCCGTTACTTGTTCGTGATTTCCCGGAGTAGACCAGTGTGCACGTCGAAGACGAACCCGCGCACGTCGTCGGTGTGCGCGAGGAAGGGCGAGGTGCGCACCCGGTTCATCGACTGCCGGACATCCTGGTCGATATCGGTGAACGCCTCCACCGACCAGGTCGGCCGCTGGCCGACCTCCCGTTCCAGTTCGGTACGGAAGTCCTCGGTGATGCTCTGCAGGCCGCAGTTGGTGTGGTGGATCAGCACGACGGAGCGGGTGCCCAGCGCGCGCTGGCTGATGGTGAGGGAGCGGATGGTGTCGTCGGTGACCACGCCGCCCGCGTTGCGGATGGTGTGGCAGTCGCCCAGCTCCAGGCCGAGCGCCCGGTGCAGGTCGATGCGGGCGTCCATGCAGGCCACGACGGCGACCTTCAGAACGGGCCTGGCATCCATGCCGGGGTCTTGGAACGCGTCGGCGTAGCGCTGGTTGGCTGCGACGAGCCGGTCGGTAACGGACGCGGTGGCGGTGTCTCCGGAGCGGCCGCTGACGTCGGTCGGCGCTGGGGAACCACTGGCAGATATCGACATGTCTCTGACGGTACGGCTCCGGGTGCCGTTCCACCTGCTGTGAGTTCCCACGAAATTTCGGCTCAAAAAGGATAAGCATCGGCAATTCCACGATGTGTGAGGTAGCCCACACGCCCTCCGGGGCTCACCGGAAAGGGGTGACGCGAGGGGACGTGAGGGGTGACGCGAGATGACGCGAAGGGTGACGCGGAGGCCGCGCGGGACGTGACGCGCCCGGCTCCGCTCTGCGTTGACCGTGGGGGCCGGTGGAGTAAAGTGGCGCGAAGTGGTGCCGTCTGCTGGAGGTGTGCATGTTCCTCGGGACGTACACCCCGCGGCTCGACGACAAGAACCGGCTGGTGCTGCCCGCCAGGTTCCGCGAGCAGTTCGCCGACGGACTGGTGATCACCAAGGGGCAGGAACGCTGCTTGTGCGTGTGGTCGGTCGACGGCTTCAAGGCCGCCACCAGAAGCCTGTCCGACGCCCCGCTGACCTCGAAGGGCGCGCGGGACTACCTGCGCGTGCTGTTCGCCGGGGCGCATGACGAGGTCCCCGACAAGCAGGGCCGGGTCACGGTGCCGCAGCCGCTGCGCGCCTACGCCGGGCTGGTCAGGGACTGCGCGGTGATCGGCGCGGGCAGCCGGGTGGAGATCTGGTCCGCGACCGCCTGGGAGGGCTATCTCGCGGCCCAGGAAGACACCTTTTCGGCCCTGTCCGAGGAGGTTCCGCCCGGATTACTGTGAGCGCGGCCCGACCGGTCCGCGCCCCGGCGCACCTGCGCGCACCCCACGCTTGACTCCGTACCACCGCGCGGACGTACGGCCCGGCCTCCTCCCGCTCTGCCGCTCCGCTGGCACCACTTCCCCGGTGCCAGGGGAACGTTTCCTTTCGAGCGGGCGGGGACCCGGTTCTACGTCCCCCGTACCGCCGAGAAGGGCCCCATGAGCGACACCACCCCCGCGCAGCCCGAGCCGCGCCATGTGCCGGTCATGCTCCGGCGCTGCCTGGACCTGCTGGCCCCCGCGCTCGCCGAGCCGGGCGCGGTCGTCGTGGACGCCACCCTCGGCCTCGGCGGCCACAGCGAGGCGCTGCTCAGCACGTTCCCCGCCGCCCGGCTGGTCGCGCTCGACCGCGACACCGAGGCGCTGAAGCTCTCCGCCGATCGACTCGCGCCCTTCGGCGACCGCGCCACCCTCGTGCACGCGGTCTACGACGAGCTGCCCGACGTCCTGGACCGGCTCGGCATCGTCCGCGTCCAGGGCGTCCTGTTCGACCTCGGCGTCTCCTCCATGCAGCTCGACGAGGCCGGCCGCGGCTTCGCGTACGCCCAGGACGCGCCGCTGGACATGCGGATGGACCAGACCACCGGGATCAGCGCCGCCGAGGTGCTCAACACGTATCCGCCGGGCGACCTGGTGCGCATCCTGCGCGCCTACGGCGAGGAGAAATTCGCCCGCAAGATCGTGGACGCGGTGGTGCGCGAGCGGGAACGGGAGCCGTTCAGCAACAGCGCGCGCCTGGTGGAGCTGATCCGTACGGCGCTGCCGCAGGCCGCGATGCGCACCGGCGGCAACCCGGCCAAGCGGACCTTCCAGGCCCTGCGGATCGAGGTCAACGGCGAGCTGTCGGTGCTGGAGCGCGCGGTCCCGGCGGCCGTCGGGGCGCTCGCGGTCGGCGGCCGGATCGCCGTGCTGTCGTACCAGTCGCTGGAGGACCGGCTGGTCAAGCAGGTCCTCGCGGCCGGGGCCGCCACGACCGCGCCGCCCGGCCTGCCGGTGGTGCCCGAGCAGTACCAGCCCCGCCTCAAGCTGCTCACCCGCGGCGCGGAACTGCCCACCGAGGACGAGATCGCCGAGAACCGGCGGGCCGCGCCCGCCCGGCTGCGCGGCGCCGAGCGGATCCGCGAGGACGCGCGGTGAGCCAGGACCGGCCGGGGGACCGGCGACGGCCCCCCGGCGACGACCGGGCACGCCGGGACCGGTCACCTGAGGGCCGGCCGGGCGACGGCCGGGCACGCGGGGAACCGGCGCGCGGACGCACCCCGCGCGAGGACCCCGCCCGTGGCCGCGCCCCGCGCCAGGAACCGCCCCGTAAGCGGGCCGCCGGTCAGGAACCGTCCCGCGAGCGGGCCGCCCGCCAGGACCGGCCGCCGCGCCAGGACCGTGGGGAGCCGCGCCGCGGGACCGCGAGGGTGCCCAGGCCGCCGCGCGCGCCCGGCCTGTCCGTGCGGCCGTCCGCGGGCCGCGGGTCCGCCCGGTCCGCAACCGCCGCCCGTATGCCGTTCGTCCTTCTTGTCGTGACCCTCCTCGCGGGCGGCCTGCTCTCCCTGCTGCTGCTCAACGGAGCGGTCAACCAGGACTCCTTCGAGCTGAACAAGCTTCAAAAGGAGACCAACGGTTACACGGACGAGCAGCAGCAGCTCCAGCAGGAGGTCGATCAGTACGCGGCCCCCGGCGGCCTGGAACAGCGCGCCCGGCAGCTCGGCATGGTGCCGGGCGGCAACCCGGCCTTCCTCAACCCGGACGGCAGCGTCCGGGGCACCCCCGAGGAGGCCACGGCGCCGCCCGCGCCGCCGCCGACCAGCAAGGCGCCGCCGGCCCCGACCGGCACGCCCACCGCGACCCCGCCGAGCGGCACCCCGACCGGGGCGGCCGACGCCGCCGCGACCGGGTCGCCGACCGGCGCGCCCGGCACCACTCCTTCGGCACCCACGACCCCCGGCGGCGCGCACGCCGCCGCCACGACCACTCCCACTCCTCCCGGCAGGTGACTTCGTGAAGCCTCAGCCACCCTCCCCGACCGCCCGTTCCCCGCGCCCCGCGCGGAGGGCCGGCCGGTGAGCGAGCCGAGACGACCGCAGCCGGGCCGCGCCCCGCGCCCCGGCGCGCCCCGCCCCCGCGCGTCCGGAGCGGGCAACGCGGGCGGCGCGGCGGCCGGAGCCGCAGGAACCCCCGCGGGCCGGATTCGCCGCCCCCGCCCCGAAGGCGCCGCGCCCCGACCCGCCCAGCGCGCGGGCCAGCGGCTCGGCCAGCGCCCTGCCGCCCCCCGCCCGCGCCGCACCGCCCCGCCGCCGCGGGCCCCCCGCGGCCCCCGGCTGGTCAAGCTCGGCAGGCCCAAGCCCCGGCTGCGGCTGGTCGGCGTCGCCCTCACCCTGGTGATGGCCGCCTTCGTGATCCGGCTGCTCCAGGTCCAGGCCGTGGACGCCTCCACCTACGCGGCCAAGGCCGCGGTGAACCGCTGGGTGACCCACGACGTCACCGCCGACCGCGGCACCATCACCGACCGCTCCGGCGTCGACCTGGCCACGACCGTGGACGCGTACGACATCACCGCCGACCCGTATCTGTTCACCCCGGAACAGACCAAGACCAAGGACGCGCCGCTCCAGGCCGCCGAACTGCTCGCGCCGATCGTCGGCGGCGACCCGACGGCCATCGCCAAGGCGCTGGCCACCCCCAAGTCCCGCTACCAGGTGATCGCCCGCCAGCAGTCCCCGCAGGTCTGGAACCAGATCAAGGACCTGAAGAAGGCGTTCGCCGCCACGTACGCCAGGGGACAGGGCGCCAACGTGCTGGCCGGGGTCTTCAGCGAGACCCACACCAAACGCGTCTACCCCGGCGGCGACCTGGCCGCGGGCGTCCTCGGCTTCGTCAACAGCCAGGGCGTGGGCGGCGGCGGCCTCGAATCCATGCTCAACAAGGAACTCGCGGGCAAGAACGGCAAGATCCGCTACGCCCAGTCCGACGGCCGCCAGGTGCCCACCGCGGGCGTCCAGGAACACCCCGCCGTGCCCGGCTCCGACGTCGAGCTGACCCTGGACCGGGACATCCAGTGGGCCGCCCAGAGCGCGATCACCGCCCAGGTGCAGAAGTCCAAGGCCGACCGCGGTTATGTGATCGTCCAGGACTCCAGAACCGGCGAGGTGCTGGCCATGGCCGACGCCCCCGGCTTTGACCCCGGCGACCTCGCCCACGCCGACCCGCGCGCGCTCGGCAACGCGGCGATGCAGGACGCGTACGAGCCCGGCAGCGTCAGCAAGCTGATGTCGATGGCCGCGATCCTCGACACCGGCACCGCCACCCCCGACACCCGGGTCACCGTCCCCGGCACCCTGCCGCGCGCCGACCGGGTCTTCCACGACGACGTCGACCACGGCACCTGGTACCTGACGCTCAACGGCGTCCTGGCCAAGTCCAGCAACATCGGCACCATCCTGGCCAGCCAGCAGCTCGGCACGACCCAGCCGCAGGCCAACCGGGTGCTCTACTCGTACCTGAAGAAATTCGGCATCGGCGATCCCACCGGCATCGGCTTCCCCGGCGAGACACCCGGCATCCTGGCCAAGCCGCAGGACTGGAACGCCTCCCAGCAGTTCACCATCCCGTTCGGCCAGGGCCTGTCGGTCAACGCGCTCCAGGCCACCTCGGTCTACTCGACGATCGCCAACGGGGGCGTACGCGTCCAGCCCACGCTGATCCGCGGCACCACGGGACCCGACGGCCGCTACGTCCCCGCGGACCCGGCCAAGAAGACCCGGGTGGTCAGCGCGCAGACCGCCAAGACGCTCTCCACGATGCTCGAATCGGTCGTCGGCGACGAACAGGGCACCGGACTCCACGCGCGGATCGCCGGATACCGTGTCGCGGGCAAGACCGGTACGGCCAACCGGGTGGACCCGGAGACCGGCAAGTACAAGGGCTACACATCGTCGTTCCTGGGGTTCGCGCCCGCCGACGACCCGCGCGTCACGGTCTCCTGCGTGATCCAGAACCCGACCAGGGGCAGCTACTTCGGCGGCTCCATCTGCGGCCCGGTCTTCAAGCAGGTCATGGAATTCGCGCTCAAGACGCTGAAGGTCCCGCCGTCCGGCACCAAGGCTCCCCATCTGCCGGTCGACTTCGACCCGGCCCAGCCCGCGACGCCGCCCGGCACCGCGAAGCCCGGCACGGACAAGGCGCGGTGATCATGAATTTTGGCTCGCACCCCGGCCAGCCCGGTAACCTCACCGCCGTGCCCAAAGCTGATCAGCCCACCCTCACCCAGCCGGGCGCGCCGCGCCCGACGCGTATCCGCCCCAAAACCCTGCACGAACTCGCGGAACTCACCGGACCTCTCGGTACGCGGGTGCCGGACGGCCCCACCGCGCAGGTCACCGGCATCACGCACGACTCGCGCGCGGTCCGCCCCGGTGACCTGTACGCGGCGCTGCCCGGCGCGCGCTTCCACGGCGCGGACTTCGCCGCGCAGGCCGCCGCCGCCGGAGCCGTCGCCGTACTGACCGACCCGGCGGGCACCGAGCGCGCCGCCGCCACCGGACTGCCCGTCCTGACCGTGGACGACCCGCGGGCCCGGATGGGCGAACTGGCCGCCGCCGTCTACGACCAGCCGGGCGACGGCCTGCTGCGGGTCGGGATCACCGGCACGTCGGGCAAGACCACCACCGCCTACCTCGTCGAGGGCGGCCTGCGCGCCGCGCGCGACGGCGGCACCGGCCTCATCGGCACCGTCGAGACCCGGATCGGCGACGACCGGATCAAGAGCGAGCGCACCACACCGGAGGCCACCGACCTCCAGGCGCTCTTCGCCGTGATGCGCGAACGCGGTGTCGAGTCGGTGGTCATGGAGGTCTCCAGCCACGCCCTGGTGCTCGGCCGGGTCGACGGGGCGGTGTTCGACGTGGCCGTCTTCAACAACCTCAGCCCCGAGCACATGGAGTTCCACGCGGGCATGGAGGACTACTTCCAGGCCAAGGCGCAGCTCTTCACCCCGCGCCGCAGCCGGCTCGGCGTGGTCAACCTGGACGACGCGTACGGCCGCAGGCTGGTCGGCGAGGCCACCGTCCCGCTGGTCACCTTCTCCGCCGAAGGGCGGCTGGACGCGGACTGGCGGGCCGAGGACGTCGAGGCGGGGCTGCACGGCAGCACCTTCACCGTGCTCGGCCCCAAGGGCGAGCGGGTGGACGCCACCGCGCCGCTGCCCGGCCCCTTCAACGTCGCCAACACCCTGGCCGCGATCACCGCGCTGGCCGCCGCGGGCCTCGACCCGCAGACCGCCGCCGACGGCATCGCCGCCGTCCCCGGCGTCCCCGGCCGCCTGGAGCGGGTCGACGCGGGACAGCCGTATCTGGCGGTCGTGGACTACGCGCACAAGACCGACGCCGTGGAGCTGATGCTGCGCGCGCTGCGCAAGACCACCCGCGGCCGGATCCACGCCGTGCTCGGCTGCGGCGGCGACCGCGACACCACCAAGCGCGGGCCGATGGGCGCGGCGGTCGCCCGGCTCGCCGACACCGCCGTACTGACCTCCGACAACCCGCGGTCGGAGGACCCGCTGGCCATCCTCGCCGCGATGCTGAACGGCGCGTGCGAGGTCCCCGCGCAGCAGCGCGGACACGTCATCGTCGAACCCGACAGAGCCGCCGCCGTCGCCGCCGCCGTCGCACGGGCCGAGCCCGGCGACATCGTGGTGGTGGCGGGCAAGGGCCATGAACAGGGCCAGGACATCGCCGGAGAGGTACGCCCCTTCGACGACCGAGAGGTGCTGCGCGCCGCGATCGAGAAGGACCGACAAGCACTGTGATCCCCCTCACCCTCGCCGAGGTCGCACGCGCGGTCGGCGGGAGCACGCACGACATACCGGACACGGAAGTACGTGTCACCGGCCCGGTGGTCAGGGACTCCCGCGAGGTGGTGCCCGGCGCGCTCTTCGTGGCGTTCGCCGGAGCCAAGGCCGACGGCCACGACTTCGCCGCCGACGTGGTCGCGGCGGGCGCCGTGGCGGTGCTCGCCACCCGGCCGGTCGGCGTACCCGCGATCGTCGTGGACGACGTACAGACCGCGCTCGGCGCCCTCGCCAAGCACGTCATCGAGCGGCTGGGCGCCACCGTGGTGGCGCTGACCGGCTCCGCGGGCAAGACCAGCACCAAGGACCTCATCGCGCAGCTCCTGGAGCGGCACGCGCCCACCGTGTGGACACCGGGCTCGCTGAACAACGAGATCGGGCTGCCGCTGACCGCGCTGAGCGCCGACGAGCACACCCGGCACCTGGTGCTGGAGATGGGCGCCCGCGGTATCGGCCACATCAGCTACCTGACCGGACTGACCCCGCCGCGGATCGGCCTGGTGCTCAACGTCGGCAGCGCGCACATCGGCGAGTTCGGCGGCCGGGAGCAGATCGCCCAGGCCAAGGGCGAGCTGGTCGAGGCGCTGCCCGCGGCGGCCGAGGGCGGCATCGCCGTACTCAACGCCGACGACCCGCTGGTCCGCGCCATGGCCTCCCGTACCAAGGCGCGCGTCGTGTACTTCGGCGAGTCGGCCAGGTCGGTCGACGGCGTGGACGTCGAGGTGACCGCCGAGAATGTCCGGCTCAACGACCGGGGTCAGGCCGTCTTCACGCTGCGAACACCCACCGGGTGCGCCGAGGTGACCTTGCGCCTGTACGGTGAGCACCACGTGTCGAACGCGCTCGCCGCGACCGCCGTAGCCCGTGAACTGGGCATGCCCGTCGACGAGATCGCCACCGCGCTCTCCGAGGCCGGCACGCTCTCGCACTGGCGCATGGAGGTCACCGAGCGGCCCGACGGCGTGACGGTCGTCAACGACGCCTACAACGCGAACCCCGAATCCATGAGGGCTGCCCTGCGCACACTCGCAGCGATGGGCAGATCCTCACAGGCGCGCGGGGGGCGCACGTGGGCGGTGCTCGGAAAGATGGCCGAACTCGGCGGGGAAGCACTCGTCGAGCACGACGCGGTGGGGCGGCTGGCCGTCCGGCTCAACGTCAGCAAGCTCGTGGCCGTGGGCGGTACCGAAGCCGCCTGGCTGCAAATGGGCGCCTATAACGAGGGTTCGTGGGGTGAGGAGTCGGTGCACGTGTCCGACGCGGAGGCGGCGATCGACCTGTTGCGCAGCGAAGTGCGCCCGGGGGACGTCGTACTGGTGAAGGCATCGAGGTCGGTCGGCCTGGAGTCCGTCGCCCTGGCGCTGCTCGAAGCCGACGGCTTCGACGGCTCGGCCCGTGAGGGTGCCGCCCTGTGAAGCAGATTCTCGTCTCCGGCGTCCTGGGGCTCTTCCTGTCGCTGGTCGGCACACCGCTGTTGATCCGCCTGCTGGCCCGCAAGGGCTACGGACAGATGATCCGGGACGACGGTCCGAAGGCGCACCACAGCAAGCGCGGCACGCCCACCATGGGCGGTATCGCGTTCATCCTGGCCACGCTGATCGCCTACGCGGCGACCAAGCTGATCACCGGTGACAAGCCGACCATGTCCGGCGTGCTGGTGCTCTTCCTCTTCGCCGGTATGGGCCTGGTCGGCTTCCTCGACGACTACATCAAGATCGTCAAGCAGCGCAGCCTCGGCCTGCGCGCCAAGGCGAAGATGTCGGGCCAGCTCATCGTCGGCATCGCCTTCGCGGCGCTCGCGCTGAACTTCAAGGACTCCCGCGGCCAGACCCCGGCCTCCACCAAGCTGTCGTTCACCACCGACTTCGGCTGGTCCATCGGCCCGGTGATCTTCGTGGTCTGGGCGCTGTTCATGATCCTGGCGATGTCCAACGGCGTGAACCTCACCGACGGCCTCGACGGCCTGGCCACCGGCGCCTCCACCATGGTCTTCGCCGCGTACACCGTCATCGGCGTGTGGCAGTACGGCCAGTGGTGCGGGGCCCCGGTCAGCGCGAACGGCGCGTGTTACGAGGTCCGCGACCCACTCGATCTCGCGGTGGTCGCGGCGGCCCTGATGGGAGCCTGCTTCGGCTTCCTGTGGTGGAACACCTCACCGGCCAAGATCTTCATGGGCGACACCGGCTCCCTGGCCCTGGGCGGCGCGCTCGCGGGCCTGGCGATCTGCTCCCGCACCGAGATGCTGCTGGCCATCCTCGGCGGCCTCTTCGTCCTGATCACGATGTCCGTGATCATCCAGGTCGGCTCCTTCCGGCTCACCGGCAAGCGGGTCTTCCGGATGGCGCCACTCCAGCACCACTTCGAACTCAAGGGGTGGAGCGAAGTCCTGGTCGTGGTCAGATTCTGGATCATCCAGGGCATGTGCATGGCCGTCGGACTCGGCATCTTCTACGCGGGCTGGGTGGCCGCGTCGTGACGACCGACTCCCCGGCGTTCCCGGAGTCTCCGGCCTCCCCGTCCGCCGCCGGGCAGGGCTTCGTGAACCCCGACTTCACGGACCTGCGCGTCACCGTCGCCGGGCTCGGCGTCTCCGGCGTGCCCGCCGCGAAGGCGCTGCACGCCCTCGGCGCCCGCGTCACCGTCGTCAACGGCGTCGCGGGCGAGCGGCAGCGGGCCGAGGCGGCCGAACTGGAGGCGCTCGGCATCACCGTGCGCCTCGGTGACGGCGCGACCCTGCCCGAGGGCACCGAACTCGTGGTCACCGCCCCCGGCTGGAAGCCGAGCAGCCCGCTGTTCACGGCCGCCGCCAAGGCGGGCGTGGAGATCTGGGGCGACGTCGAACTGGCCTGGCGGCTCAGGAAGCCCGGCGCGGCCCCCTGGCTCGCGGTCACCGGCACCAACGGCAAGACCACCACCACCCGCATGCTCGCCGCGATCCTCACCGCGGCGGGCCTGCGCACCGCGGCCGTCGGCAACATCGGCGTCTCCCTGCTGGACGCGGTCCTCGGCGACGAGCCGTACGACGTCCTCGCCGTCGAGCTGTCCAGCTACCAGCTCCACTGGGCGCCCAGCATCCGCCCGCACTCCGCCGCCGTGCTCAACCTGGCGCCCGACCACCTCGACTGGCACGGCTCGATGGCGGCGTACACCGCCGACAAGGGCCGGATCTACCAGGGCAACCAGGTCGCCTGCGTCTACAACCGCGCCGACCCGGAGACCGAGCGGCTGGTCCGCGAGGCCGACGTCGAAGAGGGCTGCCGGGCGATCGGCTTCACCCTCGACGCGCCCCGGCCCTCCGACTTCGGTCTGGTCGACGGCATCCTGGTCGACCGCGCCTTCGTGGACGACCGGGTCAACAGCGCGCAGGAGCTGGCCGAGACCGCCGACGTCAACCCGCCGGCCCCGCACAACATCGCCAACGCGCTGGCCGCCGCCGCCCTCGCCCGCGCCTACGGCGTCGAACCGGCCGCCGTACGCGAGGGCCTGCGGGCCTTCCGTCCGGACGCGCACCGCATCGCCGAGGTCGCCACCCGCGACGGCATCACCTGGGTCGACGACTCCAAGGCCACAAACACCCACGCGGCCGAGGCGTCGCTGGCCGCGTACCCGTCGATCGTCTGGCTCGCCGGCGGCCTCGCCAAGGGCGCGGTCTTCGACGACCTGGTCATCAAGTCCGCCGACCGGCTGCGGGCCGCCGTCCTGATCGGCGCCGACCGCGCCCTGATCCGTGAAGCGCTCGCGCGACACGCCCCCCAGGTCCCGGTGGTCGAGCTGGGCCGGACCGACACTGGGGCGATGGCCGCCGCCGTCGCCGTGGCACGCGACCGGGCCCAGCCCGGCGACACCGTTCTGCTGGCACCGGCCTGTGCGTCGATGGACATGTTCGCCAATTACAACGAGCGCGGCGATATGTTCGCGGAAGCCGTCCGGCGCCTGGGCGCCGCCGACAGCGACAGCGACGAGCCCTAGCCGCAGGTGTCGTGCGGCGCCCTCGCTCCGATGGAGGTCCCATGACGGCCACTGCGTCCCCCCGCCGCCCCGCGCACCGCCCCCGCGGGGGGCGGGTATGAGCACGTACCCGGCCCGGCAGCGCGGCAGCGCCCTCCGGGGCGCCGCCCGGCTCCCCGAGCGGGTACGCGCCGCCTGGGACCGCCCGCTGACGGCGTACTACGTCATCCTCGGCGCGGCCCTGCTGATCACCGTGCTCGGCCTGGTGATGGTGTACTCCGCCTCGATGATCCAGGCGCTGCGCTACGGCCTGCCGTCCACGTACTACTTCCGCAAGCAGCTCCTCGCGGTCGCCCTCGGCTCCGTGCTGCTCTACGCCGCCGCCCGGATGCCGGTCAGACTGCACCGCGCGCTCGCGTACCCGCTGCTGCTCGGCGCCGTCTTCCTGATGTGCCTGGTCCAGGTCCCCGGAATAGGGCAGACGGTCAACGGCAACACCAACTGGATCTCCATCGGCGGCCCGTTCCAGATCCAGCCCAGCGAATTCGGCAAGCTGGCCCTGGTGATGTGGGGCGCCGACCTGCTCGCCCGCAAGGGCGACCGGAATCTGCTGATCCAGTGGAAGCACCTGCTGGTGCCGCTCGTGCCCGTGACGTTCCTGCTGCTCGGACTGATCATGCTCGGCGGCGACATGGGCACCACGATGATCCTCACCGCGATCCTCTTCGGCATGCTCTGGCTCGCGGGCGCCCCCACCAGGCTCTTCGCGGGCGTGCTGTCCGGCGCGGCGGCGCTGGCGGCCCTGGCCATCATCACCAGCCCCAACCGGATGGGCCGGCTGCACTGCATCGCCGCCACCGACCCCGGCACCAACGACCAGTGCTGGCAGGCCGTGCACGGGATCTACGCCCTCGCCTCCGGTGGCTGGTTCGGGTCGGGACTCGGGGCGAGTGTGGAAAAATGGGGTGAACTCCCGGAGCCGCACACCGACTTCATCTTCGCCGTAACCGGGGAGGAATTGGGTCTGGCGGGGACGCTGTCGGTACTCGCCCTCTTCGCGGCACTAGGCTACGCGGGTATCCGCGTGGCCGGTCGTACGGAGGACCCCTTCGTCAGGTTCGCAGCGGGTGGCGTGACCACCTGGATCACGGCCCAGGCCGTGATCAACATCGGTGCGGTGCTCGGCCTGCTGCCGATCGCCGGAGTCCCGCTCCCGCTGTTCTCCTACGGAGGTTCAGCCATCCTGCCGACCATGTTCGCGATCGGGCTGCTCATCTCCTTCGCGAGAAACGAGCCCGGAGCGCGAGCGGCCCTGGCCATGCGGGGGCGTAGTGCTTTCAGCGGGGCAATGACACGGACGATGCGGCGGTACGTCACCAGGCGGCCGTCCGGAGAGCGGTGAATTTCGGTGCATGTCGTACTCGCCGGCGGGGGGACCGCCGGCCACATCGAGCCTGCGCTCGCGCTCGCCGATGCCCTGCGCAGGCAGGACCCGACCGTGGGCATCACGGCCCTCGGCACCGAGAAGGGCCTGGAGACCAGGCTGGTGCCGGAACGCGGTTATGAACTGGCGCTCATCCCGGCCGTCCCGCTGCCGCGCCGCCCCACCCCGGAACTGATCACCGTCCCCGGACGGCTGCGCGGCACCATCAAGGCCGCCGAGCAGATCCTGGAACGCACCAAGGCGGACTGCGTGGTCGGCTTCGGCGGCTACGTGGCGCTGCCCGGCTACCTGGCCGCCAAGCGGCTCGGCGTGCCGATCGTCGTGCACGAGGCCAACGCGCGGCCGGGCCTGGCCAACAAGATCGGGTCGCGGTACGCGCACGCGGTCGCCGTCTCCACCCCCGACAGCAAGCTGCGCGACGCCCGCTACATCGGCATCCCGCTGCGCCGCACCATCGCCACCCTCGACCGGGCCGCCGCCCGCCCCGAGGCCCGGCACGCGTTCGGCCTCGACCAGAACCTGCCCACCCTGCTGGTCTCCGGCGGCTCCCAGGGCGCCCGGCGGCTCAACGAGGTGATCGCCACCGTCGCGCCGCGGCTCCAGCAGTCCGGCGTGCAGATCCTGCACGCGGTCGGCCCCAAGAACGAACTCCCGCGGTCCGACAACATGCCCGGCATGCCGCCGTACCGCCCGGTGCCCTACGTCGACCGGATGGATCTCGCCTACGCCGCCGCCGACATGATGCTCTGCCGTGCCGGTGCCATGACCGTCGCCGAACTGTCCGCGGTCGGACTGCCCGCCGCCTACGTGCCGCTGCCCATCGGCAACGGCGAACAGCGGCTCAACGCCCAGCCGCTGGTGAAGGCCGGCGGCGGGCTGCTGGTCGACGACGCCGAACTCACCCCCGACTGGGTGCTGGGACACGTGCTGCCCGTCCTGACGGACCCGCACCGCCTGTACGACATGTCGCGCGCGGCAGCCGAGTTCGGCCGCCGCGACGCGGACGACCTGCTGGTCGCCATGGTGTACGAGGCGGTGGCCGCGGGCCGCCGCTGACGGTGGCCGCCGCGCCGAGGGCGTGTCCCGCGGCGCGGCGGACCGGGCCTGGCACGATAGGGCCCGCGGGGCGCGGACGCGCTCCGCATCCGTCGACGCGGGGAGGCCGGGTGACCGGGGTGACCGGGACGCAAGCGAAGCCGGTCGGCGCCGACCGGGACGGGGCGGCGCCCGGCGCCGGACGGCGCCCGCGCCCCCGGCTGACCCTCCCCAGCCGCCGGACGGCGATCATCACACTGGTCGTCCTCACCGTCCTCGTCGCGGGCGGCACCTGGGCCGTCTACGGCTCCTCCTGGTTCCGCGCCACGCGCGTGACCGTCACGGGCAACGACGTGCTGACGCCGCAGCAGATCGAGCGCGCCGCGGGCGTACCGCTGGGCGGCGCGCTGGCCTCCGTGGACACCGGCGCGGTCCGCAGGCGGCTGCTCACCGCGCTGCCGCGGATCGACCATGTGGACGTGGAACGGTCGTGGCCGCACACGGTCCGGGTGAAAGTGACCGAACGAACGGCCTCCGCCGTACTGAAAAGCGGCGACAAGTTCACCGAAGTGGACCCGGGCGGTGTGCGATTCGCGACGGTCGACACCGCGCCGCGCGGCGTACCGCTCGTGCAATTGACGCCGGATCAGTCGCCGAGCCTTCGGCATTTCGGAACAAAGAGCCTGCTGCGGGCCGCCATTGCGGTCGCCGCCGATCTTCCGGAATCGCTGCACGGCCAGGCGACCGCGATCCGGGTCCGTTCCTACGACAACATCACCGTCGAACTCTCGCGCGGACGCAGCGTGATGTGGGGGAGCGCGGAACAGGGCGCGCGGAAGGCCGCGGTGCTCAATGCGCTCCTGAAGGTCCAGCCACACGCCTCCCACTACGACGTGAGTGCCCCCAGCGCCCCTGCGGCGTCAGGGAGTTGACGCCCCTTATGGCATTATTCGACCCCTGGCCCACCAGCCGGTGACGTGATCACATAGGGTCAAAAGAAAAACGGTAGGTTCGGCGTGTTCGTTGAACCACTACCGCTTGTCGACTTAGTGTCTCGTCCCAAGGAACACATGGGACATGCATACTGGTAACCCTAAACCTCACGGTTAGGGTTCGGAACGGCATCGGCGAGCGTACCGACCGTCCCACAAGATACGTAACTCGAGGCGAGAGGCCTTCGACGTGGCAGCACCGCAGAACTACCTCGCAGTCATCAAGGTCGTCGGCATCGGCGGCGGTGGCGTCAACGCCATCAACCGGATGATCGAGGTCGGTCTCAAGGGCGTCGAGTTCATCGCGATCAACACCGATGCGCAGGCCCTCCTGATGAGCGACGCCGACGTCAAGCTCGACGTCGGCCGTGAACTGACCCGGGGCCTCGGCGCCGGGGCCAACCCCGACGTGGGCCGCAAGGCCGCCGAGGACCACCGCGAGGAGATCGAAGAGGTGCTCAAGGGCGCCGACATGGTCTTCGTCACCGCGGGTGAGGGCGGCGGCACCGGCACCGGCGGCGCACCCGTCGTCGCCAACATCGCCCGCTCGCTCGGCGCCCTGACCATCGGGGTCGTCACCCGCCCCTTCACCTTCGAGGGCCGCCGCCGCGCCAACCAGGCGGAGGACGGCATCGCGGGGCTGCGGGAGAACGTCGACACCCTGATCGTCATCCCCAACGACCGTCTGCTGTCCATCTCGGACCGCCAGGTCAGCGTGCTCGACGCCTTCCGCTCGGCCGACCAGGTCCTGCTCTCCGGCGTGCAGGGCATCACCGACCTGATCACCACCCCCGGCCTGATCAACCTCGACTTCGCCGACGTGAAGTCCGTGATGTCCGAGGCGGGTTCGGCCCTCATGGGCATCGGCTCCGCGCGCGGTGACGACCGTGCGGTCGCCGCCGCCGAGATGGCGATCTCCTCGCCGCTGCTCGAAGCCTCCATCGACGGCGCCCGCGGGGTGCTGCTCTCCATCTCCGGCGGCTCCGACCTCGGCCTGTTCGAGATCAACGAGGCGGCCCAACTCGTCAGCGAGGCGGCCCACCCCGAGGCCAACATCATCTTCGGCGCGGTCATCGACGACGCGCTCGGCGACGAGGTGCGGGTCACCGTGATCGCCGCCGGGTTCGACGGCGGCCAGCCGCCCACCAAGAGCAGTGCCAAGGCGCTCGACGGATACCGCGACACGACCCCCGTCTCCGGCGCGCGGATCGCCAGCCAGCCCGAACCCGCCCGCCCGGCGACCTCGTACACCGGCCTCGGCAGTGTCCCGGTCGCCTCGTCGGACCGCGACAGCGACAACGAGCCCGTCGCGGAGGCGCCGACCCCGGTCCCGCCCCCGCACGTGCCGCCGGCCCGTCCCTACCAGGACACCGCGGCCGAAGAGCTCGACGTACCCGACTTCTTGAAGTGATAGGGCACCGCCAGACAGCGAGCGGCGCGCACTTCGCCTTCACCGACCGGTGGGGCGGGGTGAGCGCCGTTCCGCACGACAGCCTCAACCTCGGCGGCGCGGTGGGGGACGACCCCGCCGCCGTACGCGCCAACCGCGAGCGCGCCGCGGCCGATCTCGGCCGCGACCCCGACCGGGTGGTGTGGATGAACCAGGTGCACGGCCGCGAGGTCGCCGTCGTGGACGCCCCGTGGGGCGACCGGCCGGTCCCGGCCGTCGACGCGCTCGTCACCACCCGCGCCGACCTCACGCTCGCCGTACTCACCGCCGACTGCGTGCCCGTACTGCTCGCCGACCCGGTGGCCGGTGTCGTGGCCGCCGCGCACGCGGGACGGCCGGGACTGGTCGCGGGTGTGGTGCCCGCCGCCGTCGAGGCGATGACGGTGCGGGGGGCCGACCCCGCGCGGATCACCGCGCTGCTCGGCCCCGCCGTGTGCGGAAAGTGCTATGAAGTGCCCGCCGCGATGCGGGACGAGGTCGCCCGGGCGGTGCCGGAGGCGTACGCCGAGACGAGCTGGGGCACTCCGGCGGTCGACGTGGCTTCGGGGGTGCGCGCCCAACTCGCGCGCGCCGGAGTGAACCTCGGGCCGAGCGCCGGATCATCCGACGGGCCGGGCGCGGGTGTGTGCACCCTGGAGTCCGCCGATCACTTCTCCTACCGCCGCGACGGTGTCACCGGTCGACTGGCGGGCTATGTCTGGCTGGACGGCGCCGCGTGACCGAGCATCAGACCGACCCCGAGGCCGAGGACGGCGCCAGGCGCGCGGAACTCGCCGCGAATCTGGACCGTGTCGAGAAGCGGATCACCGCCGCCTGCGAGGCGGCCGGGCGGGACCGCGCGGACGTGACCCTGATCGTGGTCACCAAGACCTACCCGGCGAGCGACGTCCGGCTGCTGGCCGGCCTCGGCGTCCGGCATGTGGCGGAGAACCGCGACCAGGACGCCGCGCCCAAGGCGGCGGCGTGCGCCGATCTTCCGCTTACTTGGCATTTTGTGGGGCAGTTGCAGACCAACAAGGCTCGTTCAGTGGTCCGTTACTCTGATCATGTGCACTCGGTCGACCGGCTCCGGCTGGCCGGCGCGCTGTCGACCGCGGCGACCGCCGCGGAAAAGCGGCTCGGGTGCCTCGTTCAGGTCGCCCTGGACGCGGAGTCGGGCGCTCAGGGAGAGCGCGGCGGGGTGGCACCCGACGCGGTCGCCGCGCTCGCCGACGCGATCGCGGCGGCACCGGGGCTGCGTCTCGACGGCCTGATGACCGTCGCGCCGCTGGCCGGGGCATACGCGGGCCAACCCCGCGCCGCCTTCGATCGGTTGATGGAAATCTCATCCGGCCTGCGCGAGACCCATCCGGCTGCGACCATGGTCTCGGCAGGGATGAGCCAGGACCTCGACGAAGCCGTTGCGGCCGGAGCGACACATGTACGCGTCGGTACGGCGGTACTCGGAGTCCGTCCCGGGCTCGGGTAACGTCACCAACAAGTCGGACCACAGCATAAATATGGTGTGGCGGCCGTCCGAGCGGCGGCCGAGGACCGCAACCCCGCTGAGAGGACGCAGAGCATGGCCGGCGCGATGCGCAAGATGGCGGTCTACCTCGGCCTCGTGGAGGACGACGGATACGACGGGCCGGGATTTGACCCCGACGACGAGTTCGAGCCCGAGATGGCCGCTCCGCCCGCAGCACGGGCCAGCGCCGACCCCGAGCGTGCCCCTCGCCGTCAGCAGCAGGTCAGCCAGCACGTACCGCAGCACGTACCACAGAGCCAGCACCAGTCGTCGCAGGACGAACCGGCGCGTCTCGTACACGCCCCGGCGCCCCGTGAACCGCGGATCGCCCCCGTGGCGTCCATCACACCCGAACGTCACAGCCTGGAGAAGAACGCACCGGTGATCATGCCCAAGGTCGTGTCAGAGCGAGAGCCGTACCGGATCACGACACTGCACCCCCGGACCTACAACGAAGCCCGTACCATCGGGGAACACTTCCGCGAGGGAACGCCGGTGATCATGAATCTGACGGAGATGGACGACACGGACGCGAAGCGTCTTGTCGACTTCGCCGCCGGCCTGGTCTTCGGTCTTCACGGAAGCATCGAGCGGGTGACGCAGAAGGTGTTCCTCCTGTCGCCTGCTAACGTCGATGTCACGGCGGAGGACAAAGCCCGGATCGCCGAGGGCGGGTTCTTCAACCAGAGCTGAACGAGACGCAACCGCAGGGACCCGGCCACCGGGCCGAAGACGAGCAGGGGAGAGGGAAGCGCGATGAGTGTCGCACTCCAGGTGCTGTACATCGCGCTGTACTGCTTCCTGTTTGTGCTGATCTTCCGATTGGTGATGGATTACGTCTTCCAGTTCGCCCGTTCATGGCACCCTGGGAAGGCGATGGTGGTGGTCCTGGAGGGCACCTACACTGTCACCGATCCGCCACTCAAGCTCTTGCGGCGGTTCATCCCGCCGCTACGTCTCGGGGGCGTGGCGCTCGACCTGTCCTTCTTCGTATTGATGATCATCGTGTACATCCTGATCTCCGTCGTGGGGAACTTGATGTGAACGGTGCGGGCTCCCGATATGTCGACGATCACGTTGAGGTGAAGAGATGCCGCTGACCCCCGAGGACGTTCGGAACAAGCAGTTCACGACCGTCCGCCTCCGAGAGGGCTATGACGAGGATGAGGTCGACGCCTTCCTCGACGAGGTGGAGGCGGAGCTGACTCGATTGCTCCGCGAAAACGAGGACTTGCGCGCCAAACTGGCCGCGGCCACCCGTGCCGCCGCCCAGAACCAGCAACAGGGCATGCGCAAGCCCGAACAGCAGGACCGGCCGGTGCCCGCTGCCATATCCGGTCCGCAGCCGGTGCCGCAGCAGCAGATGGGTCCGCCGCAGCAGCAGGGCGGTATGCCGCAGTTGCCGCCCGGCCCCAGCGCCCAGCAGCAGCACGGGCCCGGCCCGATGCAGCAGCAGATGGGGCACCCCATGCAGCAGCAGGGGCCTGGTCCGATGGGCCAGCACCCGATGCAGCAGCAGGGACCCGGCCCCATGGGCCAGCACCCGATGCAGCAGCAACAACAGCAGCAGCACCACCCGATGCAGCAGCAGGGACCCGGTGGCGACAGCGCCGCCCGCGTGCTCTCGCTCGCGCAGCAGACGGCGGACCAGGCCATCGCGGAAGCGCGTTCCGAGGCCAACAAGATCGTCGGCGAGGCCCGCAGCCGCGCCGAGGGCCTGGAGCGGGACGCCCGCGCCAAGGCGGACGCTCTTGAGCGGGACGCCCAGGAGAAGCACCGCGTCGCGATGGGCTCCCTGGAGTCCGCCCGCGCCACGTTGGAGCGCAAGGTCGAGGACCTGCGCGGCTTCGAGCGCGAGTACCGCACGCGTCTGAAGTCCTACCTGGAGTCCCAGCTCCGTCAGCTCGAGAACCAGGCCGACGACTCGCTGGCTCCGCCGCGTACCACCCCCGCGGCTCCCTCCCTCCCGGCCGCGTCCACCATGGGCGGCTCGATGGGCGGATCCATGGGCAACGGCGGTATGGGCAACGGCATGGCACCGGCCGGCGCGGGCGCCGGTATGGGACACGCGGGCTCCGCGCCGTCCTACGGCGGCCAGGGCATGGGCGGCGGTCACACCCCCGGCCCGACGTACGGCGGCCAGCAGCAGATGTCTCCTGCCATGACCCAGCCGATGGCACCGGTACGGCCGCAGGCGCCGCAGCCGATGCAGCAGGCGCCGACGCCGATGCGCGGTTTCCTGATCGACGAGGACGACAACTGACCTAGCGGTCGGCTGGACCCGCACCACACAGGGCCGGGCCCCCGGGGAATCCTTTTTCCCCGCGGGGCCCGGCCCTGTTCTGTGCGACGACCACCGTGCGTAGGGGACTTCGCCCCCTACGCGGCTCAGCTCTTGCGCAGGTGGAAGGTCAGGGCCAGGGACTCGTCCGTGAACGCCGGGCCGAAGGAGGCATCGGCCGACGCGTCGGTGAAGCTGTCCGCCAGGACCTCCTCGGAGATGAGCGGGGCGTGGGCGGACAGGGCCGTCGAGACGTCGGGCTCGGCCGTGGCCCAGCGGACGTGGATCCGGTCGGCCACGTCGAAGCCGGAGGTCTTGCGGGCCTCCTGGATCAGCCGGATGGCGTCGCGGGCGAGCCCGGCCAGGCGGAGTTCGGGAGTGATCTCCAGGTCGAGCGCGACCGTGGCGCCGGAGTCTGAGGCGACCGACCACCCTTCGCGCGGGGTCTCGGTGATGATGACCTCTTCAGGAGCGAGCGCGACCTCCTCGCCGTCCACGACCACCGAGGCCGTACCGCCGTCGCGCAGCGCCGCCGACAGGGCCGCCGCGTCGGCGGCGGCGACCGCGGCCGCCACGGCCTGGACGCCCTTGCCGAAACGCTTGCCCAGCGCGCGGAAGTTGGCCTTGGCCGTGGTGTCGACCAGCGACCCGCCGACCTCGGACAGCGACGCCAGGGAGCTGACGTTCAACTCCTCGGTGATCTGCGCCCGCAGCTCGGCCGAGAGCCCCTCGAAGCCCGCGGCGGCGACCAGCGCGCGCGACAGCGGCTGACGCGTCTTGACACCGGACTCCGCGCGCGTGGCACGGCCCAGCTCGACCAGCCGCCGTACGAGCAGCATCCGCTCCGACAGGGCCGGGTCGACGTGCCGCTCGTCCACGACGGGCCAGGACGAGAGGTGGACCGAGTCGGGGGCACCGGGGACCACCGGCACCACCAGATCCTGCCAGACCCGTTCGGTGATGAACGGCACCAGCGGGGCCATCAGCCGCGTCACGGTCTCCACCACGTCGTGCAGGGTGCGCAGCGCGGCCGGGTCGCCCTGCCAGAAGCGGCGCCGCGAACGGCGCACGTACCAGTTCGACAGGTCGTCCACGAAGGCCGACAGCAGCTTGCCCGCGCGCTGGGTGTCGTACGACTCCAGCGCGTCGGTCACCTCGCGCACCAGCACGTTCCGCTCGCCGACCAGCCAGCGGTCGAGCAGCGGGCGGTCCTCGACGGCCGGGTCGGCCGCCGAGGGGGCCCAGCCGGACGTACGGGCGTACAGCGCCTGGAAGGCGACCGTGTTCCAGTACGTGAGCAGCGTCTTGCGGACGACCTCCTGGATCGTGCCGTGGCCGACCCGGCGGGCCGCCCACGGGGAGCCGCCGGCCGCCATGAACCAGCGCACCGCGTCGGCGCCGTGCTGGTCCATGAGCGGGATCGGCTGGAGGATGTTGCCCAGGTGCTTGGACATCTTGCGGCCGTCCTCGGCGAGGATGTGGCCGAGGCAGACCACGTTCTCGTAACTCGACCTGTCGAAGACGAGCGTGCCGATGGCCATCAGCGTGTAGAACCAGCCGCGGGTCTGGTCGATCGCCTCCGCGATGAACTGCGCCGGGTACGTGCGCTCGAAGACCTCCTTGTTGTGGAACGGGTAGCCCCACTGCGCGAACGGCATCGAACCCGAGTCGTACCAGGCGTCGATCACCTCGGGGACGCGGGTCGCGGTGCCGCCGCAGGACGGGCAGCCGAAGGTGACCGCGTCGATGTACGGGCGGTGCGGGTCGAGCCCGGACTGGTCGGTGCCGGTCAGTTCGCCGAGTTCGGCCAGCGAGCCGACACAGGTCAGATGGCCGTCCTCGCAGCGCCAGATCGGCAGCGGCGTACCCCAGTAGCGGTTGCGCGACAGCGCCCAGTCGACGTTGTTCTTCAGCCAGTCGCCGAAGCGGCCGTGCTTGACGGAGTCCGGGTGCCAGTTGGTCTTCTCGTTCTCCCGCAGCAGGGCGTCCTTGACCGCGGTGGTCCTGATGTACCAGGACGGCTGCGCGTAGTAGAGCAGCGCGGTGTGGCAGCGCCAGCAGTGCGGGTAGCTGTGCTCGTACGGCAGGTGCCGGAACAGCCGTCCCGAAGCCTGGAGTTCGGCGACCAGCGCCTCGTCGGCCTTCTTGAAGAAGACCCCGCCGACCAGGGGCACGTCCGGCTCGAAGGTGCCGTCGCGGCGCACCGGGTTGACCACCGGAAGGCCGTACGCGCGGCAGGTCTTGAGGTCGTCCTCACCGAAGGCGGGGGACTGGTGGACCAGGCCCGTGCCGTCCTCGGTGGTGACGTACTCGGCGTTCACCACATAGTGCGCGTCCGGGATCTCGACGAAGTCGAACGGCCGCTGATACGTCCAGCGTTCCATCTCGCGGCCGGTGAAGGACTGCCCGGTCGCCGTCCAGCCCTCGCCCAGCGCCTTGCCGAGCAGCGGCTCGGCGACGACCAGCTTCTCGGTGCCGTCGGTGGCGACGACGTACGTCACGTCGGGGTGCGCGGCGACGGCGGTGTTGGAGACCAGCGTCCAGGGCGTGGTCGTCCACACCAGCAGCGCGGCCTCGCCCGCCAGCGGGCCGCCGGTCAGCGGGAAGCGGACGAAGACCGACGGGTCGACGACCGTCTCGTAGCCCTGGGCCAGTTCGTGGTCGGACAGGCCGGTCTGGTCCTTCGGGCACCAGGGCGCCACCCGGTAGTCCTGGACCAGCAGGCCCTTGTCGAAGATCTGCTTGAGCGACCACCACACGGACTGGACGTACTCCGGGTCCATCGTCCGGTAGGCGTTGTCGAGGTCGACCCAGTAGCCCATGCGCGTGGTCAGGTCGGTGAAGGCGTCGGTGTACCGGGTCACCGACTCGCGGCACTTCGCGTTGAACTCCGCGACGCCGTAGTCCTCGATGTCCTGCTTGGTGGTGAAGCCCAGTTCCTTCTCCACCGCCAGCTCGACCGGCAGCCCGTGGCAGTCCCAGCCGGCCTTGCGGGTCACGTGGTGGCCCTGCATGGTCTTGAAGCGCGGGAAGACGTCCTTGAAGACGCGGGCCTCGATGTGGTGGGCGCCGGGCATGCCGTTGGCGGTCGGCGGGCCCTCGTAGAAGACCCAGTCGGGCAGTCCGCGGCTCTGCTCGACGGAACGGGCGAAGGTCTTCCGCTCGCTCCAGAGGTCGAGCACCTCGTGTTCGAGGGCGGGCAGGTCGACCTGGGCGGGCACCGGCCGGTACTGCGGCGGCTGCGGCTGTCCCTGCGCGGTCTGGTGGTCGCTCATCGGTGGTTTCCTCCGGCGGACACTGGTGCGTACTCCGTCGAAGGGACGAGAGCGAGCGCTCCCGCGGTACCACCCTCCTTGGCGGTGGAGGCGCCCCGCACACGGGGAACCCACCGCCCCCTCATTGGGGCAGCGACGCCGGTTCTACTCGCCCGGGGGCCTTGAGGGGCCTCCCGCGGGCTTTCTTCCGGCGGCTCCGGGGTGATCTTCGCACCGCGCACACCCCCGGGCTTCCACCGTCCCCGGGTCGCTCATGGCTGCGTGCGGCGCTACTCGTCCCATCCACGCCTTTCGCTGCGCTCAGTGTACGGCGCTGGGAGCGGCCCGGCCGAACGGTTTACCGGGGCCGCCCACTGACCCGAATGGCCTGCTCCGCGCGCCCCGACGGCGACTGTCACGGATCGTTACCGCCAGGTACCGGAATACCTGGCGGTGAGCTGGGCACAACGGATGCAGACCTGCCCGCCCTCCGGGGCGGACCGGTCGGCCAGGCAGCGCGCCCCGTTGCCGCGGGTCCGGAGCCGATTTACCGTTTCCGGCACGATTCGCGAACAAGATCACGGATGTGAAGGGGTCGCGGCCATGGTCGTGAAGAAAAGGGGACGGCCTGCGGCCGGCTCCGACCATCCCGGTGTGACCGGGGCGTCCGTGGCGCCTGCCCGCGGGCCCGCGGCGGCGAGGAAGTCCGTGCGTACGGTCACGGTCGCCATCGATGCGGAGGAGGGCGACGCGGCCGAGGAGGCACCGCGGAAGAAGGCGGCTGCCAAGAAGGCCCCGGCCAAGAAGGCAGCCAAGAAGACGGCGGCGAAGAAGGCAGCGGCGAAGAAGACGGCAGCCAGGGAAACGGCTCCGGCAGGGAAGGCCGCCGCCGCGAAGGCGCCGGCGAAGAAGACGGCCGCGAAGAAGGCGGCGGCCGAAAAGGCGGCGACGGGCCGTACGGCGAAGAAGACGGGAGCCGGCAAGGTGGCAGCGAAGAAGACCGCGGCGGGTACGGCCGCGACCACGGGGGCCGCGTCCGCGGTGCCCGCCGCCCGCACCGCGGGCCCCGGCGGCCTGGCCGTCCTCCCCGGTGAGGACCCGTGGACGCCGGAAGAGGTCGAGGAGGCCCGCGCCGAGCTGCTGGGCGAGGTCCAGCGGCTCACGGAGGGCATCAGCTCCTCGGAGGCGGCCGTGGCGGGCCTGCTGCGCGACTCGGGCGACGGCGCGGGTGACGACGAGGCCGACACCGGCACCAAGAACATCACCCGCGAGTACGAGATGGCGCTGGCCGCCAACACCCGCGAGATGCTGGCGCAGACCAGGCACGCCCTGGAACGGCTGGACGAGGGCACGTACGGCCTCTGCGAGTCCTGCGGCAATCCGATCGGCAAGGCCCGCATGCAGGCGTTCCCGCGGGCCACGCTGTGCCTGGACTGCAAGCAGAAGCAGGAGCGGCGCTGAGGGCTCCGCCCGCGGACGGCCCCGGTCGTACGGGTGTGCCGTACCCTCGTCATCAGTCAGGATTCGGCCTGGCGGGCACGGAGCACAAAGGCTGAGGGACTCACGTGACGGAAGCGGAGCGCACCATCACCACGCCGGAGGAGACGCCGGACGCGACGCCTGACGGCGGGACGGGCGTCGAGGAGTCGGGCGTCGCCGAGCCGTCGGAGCAGGCCGCTCCGGCGGCGGACGGGACGGAAGGGCCGGCGCGGGGCGACGAGCCCGCCGGGCCGCAGGCCGTCTCGCGGCGGCGGCGCCGGATCGTCACCCTGATCGGGGTGGCGGCGCTGGCGTACCTCCTCGACCTGCTCTCCAAGATCTGGGTGGTCACCAGCCTGGAGAACCACGAGCCGGTCAACGTCTTCGGCCACTACCTGCGGCTGGACGCGATCCGCAACGCCGGGGCGGCCTTCGGCATGGGGCAGGGCATGACGATCGTCTTCACGATGATCGCGGCCGGTGTCATCGTGGTGATCGCCCGGCTCTCCCGCCGTCTGCACAGCCTGCCGTGGGCCGTCGCGCTCGGCCTGCTCCTCGGCGGCGCCTTCGGCAACCTCACCGACCGCGTCTTCCGCGCTCCCGGCGGCTTCCAGGGCCGGGTGGTGGACTTCATCGCGCCCGAGCACTTCGCCGTCTTCAACCTCGCCGACTCCGCCATCTGCTGCGGCGGCGCCCTGATCGTCCTGCTCTCCTTCCGCGGCGTCGACCCGGACGGCACCGTCCACCGCGAGGACTGACTCCCGCCGGAGGTGCCCGGTCCCGCGCTGGTACGGCCGGGGGCGGCGGGTCCGGCATACTCGTGTGGTGAGTACCGTTCCGGAAATCCGTTCCCTGCCCGTGCCCGACGGCCTCGAGGGCGAGCGTGTCGACGCCGCCATCGCCCGGATGTTCGGCTTCTCGCGGACGAAGGCCGCGGAGCTGGCGGCGGCGGGCAAGGTGTCGATCGACGGGTCGGCCGCGGGGAAGTCCGAGCGGGTGCACGGCGGGGCGTGGCTGGAGGTCGAGATGCCCGAGGCCGCCGCCCCGGTGCGGATCGTCGCGGAGCCGGTCGAGGGCATGGAGATCGTCCACGACGACGAGGACATCGTCGTCGTCCTCAAGCCGGTCGGCGTCGCCGCCCACCCGAGCCCCGGCTGGACCGGCACCACCGTGATCGGCGGCCTCGCCGCCGCCGGATACCGGATCTCCACCTCGGGGGCCGCCGAGCGCCAGGGCATCGTGCACCGGCTCGACGTCGGCACCTCTGGCCTGATGGTGGTCGCCAAGTCCGAGCGGGCCTACACCCTGCTCAAGGCGCAGTTCAGGGACCGTGTCGTGGACAAGCGCTACCACGCTCTGGTGCAGGGCCACCCGGACCCGATGAGCGGCACGATCGACGCGCCGATCGGCCGTCACCCCCACCACGACTACAAGTGGGCGGTCGTCGCCGACGGCAAGGCGTCCGTGACGCACTACGACCTCATCGAGGCGTTCCGCTCCGCCAGCCTGCTGGACATCAAGCTGGAGACCGGCCGCACCCACCAGATCCGGGTGCACATGTCCGCGCACCGCCACCCCTGCGTCGGCGACATCACCTACGGCGCCGACCCGACGCTCGCCAAGCGCCTGGGCCTGACCCGGCAGTGGCTGCACGCCAAGCAGTTGGGCTTCGAACACCCCTCGGACGGGCGCTGGGTGGAGTTCAGCAGCGAGTACCCGGACGACCTCCGGCACGCGCTCGACGTGATCCGCGCCGACAGCGAGTAGCCGTATCGGGGCCGGTGAAAGGCACGGCGGGGCGGCCGCGGGTCCGGCGGCGCGGAGCCGGTGTGGCATCGTGACGCCGTGGATCAGCTCGCTCTCTTCTTCTTCCTCATGCTCGCGGCCATCGTCATGGTGCCGCTCAGCGACCGGATCGGGCTGCCCTCGCCGGTCCTGATGACGCTGCTCGGCGGGGTCCTCGCGCTGCTCCCGCAGGTGCCCAACGTCCAGATCGACCCCGATCTGATCCTGCCGCTGGTGCTGCCCCCGCTGCTCTACGCGTCCGTACAGCGCACCTCCTGGCGGCAGTTCGCCGCGAACCGGCGGGCGATCTTCCTGCTCGCGGTCGCGCTGGTCTTCGTCACCACGGCCGCGGTGGCGGCGGTCGCCGACGCGGTCGTGCCGGAGATCACACTGGCCGGGGCCTTCGCGCTCGGCGCGCTCGTGGCGCCGCCCGACCCGGTGGCCGCCACGGCCGTCGCGGGCAGCCTCGGACTGCCCCGGCGCATGATCTCCATTCTGGAGGGCGAGGGGCTGTTCAACGACGTCACCGCCATCGTGCTCTACCACGTGGCCGTCGCGGCGGCGCTGTCCGGCAACTTCTCCGCGCCCCACGCGGCCCTGGAACTCGTGCTGTCCGCCGTGGTCGCGATCGCGGTCGGCCTGGCCCTCGGCTGGGGCGCCAACAAGCTGATGGGCGTCGTCGGCGACCCCACCTTGCAGATCGGCCTGTCACTGCTGGTGCCCTTCGCCTCCTACGCGCTGGCCGAGGAGTTCGGCGGCTCCGGGGTCCTGGCCGTGCTCACCACCGCGCTGTTCCTGGCCGAATACGCCTTCGAGGCCGACGACGTGACGGCCCGTCTGGCGGGCAACACCTTCTGGGAGATCGTCGACACCCTCGTCACCGGCATCGCCTTCGGCCTGATCGGCCTCGAACTGCACAATGTGTTCCGGGTCGGCGCGGGCGACTGGGGCCCGATGGTGCGGCACGCCGCCATAGTGGTCGCGGTGGTCATCGGCGTGCGGCTGCTGTATCTGCTGCCCGCGACCTGGGCGGCGCGCAAGATGCACAAGCTGCGCGACCTGGACGAGGACATCCCGATGAGCTGGCGCGAGAGCGTCATCATGTGGTGGTCGGGGATGCGCGGGGTGGCGTCCGTCGCGCTGGCCCTGGCCATCCCGCTGACCACCGACAGCGGCGACGGCTTCCCGGCCCGCACGGAGATCTTGTTCATCGCCTTCGCGGTGGTGCTCAGCACCCTGGTGCTCCAGGGGCTGACGCTGCCGTGGCTGGTGAAACGGCTCGGGGTGCGCAGCGACATCGACGCCGAGCACGACCTGGAGAAGATGCTGGCGCTGCGGGCCATGACGGCCGCCAAGGCGCGGCTGCGCGACATCGAGTCCGTCGAGCCGCTGAGCGACGACCTGTCGGAGCTGCTGCACCGCCGCGCCTTCGACCTCGGCGCGCGGATCTGCCCGGACATCGTGGACGACGAGCGGCGCGAGAGCCACGCCAAGCGCGTCAAGCGGCTCAAGTCGGTCCGCCGCATCCAGGACGAGATGATGTCCGCCGCCCGGCACGAGGTGCTGTCGGCGCGCAGCGAGGCGGGGTACGACCCGGAGGTCGTCGACCGGGTGCTGCGCCAGCTGGACCTGCGCTCGATGCGCGGCTGACAGGTGAGAGCCTCTTACTGCCGTAACGCCCCGCAGCGTGAGGGCCCCGTGGGGGCGTAAGAGCCTCTTACCTGGTGCCCGGTCCCGGGCCCAGATCGCCCGATTCCGGCGCCGGGGCCGCCTCCCGGCCCGGGTCCTGCTCCTGGCCGGGCGCGGGCGCGGTGCTGAGCCGGGGCAGCGCGTACGGGTGCTCGCAGCGCAGCCAGTCGATCAGCTGCTCGCGGACGATGCAGCGCAGGTTGAAGATGTCGTCCGAGTCCTTCGCGGTGGCCAGCGCCCTGACCTGGATCGTGGTCGGGGTGGAGTCGATCACGACGAGCCCCCACGCCCTGCGGTCCCACTCCGCGCAGCTCTCCAGGATCTCCAGCAGCCGCTTGCGCATCAGCGCCACCGGCGCCGAGTGGTCCAGGTGCAGCAGGACGGTGCCGGTCATCCGCGGGTCGCCGCGCGACCAGTTCTCGAACGGATTGCTGGTGAAGTACGACACCGGCATCGTGATCCGCCGCTCGTCCCAGGTGCGCACGCTCAGGAAGGTGAGGGTGATCTCCTCGACCACACCCCACTGGCCCTCCACGACCACGGTGTCGCCGATCCGCACCATGTCGCCGAAGGCGATCTGGAGACCGGCGAAGAGATTCGCGAGCGTGGACTGGGCGGCCACACCGGCGACGATGCCGATGATGCCCGCGGAGGCCAGCACCGACGCCCCGACCGTCCGCATCGCGGGGAAGGTGAAGAGCATCGACGCGACGACGATGACCGTCACGATCGCGGTGAACACCCGCTGGATCAGCGTGAGCTGGGTGCGCAGGCGGCGGATCTTGGGCACGTCGTGGCTGACCGCGACATAGCGCGCGTACGAGGAGTCGATGACCGCGGCGGCGACCCGTACCACCAGCCAGCCGGACGCGGCGATCAGCACCAGCACGAGGAACTGGCCGACGGCCTCCGCGTGGTCCTTCGCCAGATGGGCGGACCGGTAGCCGCCGCGCAGTATGGCGGTGCAGATCACCACCTGGAGGGGTATGCCGCACCGGCGCAGCAGATGCCACAGCGGGGTCTCCGGGTGCCGTCCGTCCACCTTGCGCAGGGAGCGGTCGACGGTCCACCCCACGACCAGCGAGACCCCGACCGCCACACAGACGACGAGAACCGGGCGCAGCGCGCTGTCCATCACCATCCCGCGTCCACCTCGGCTTTCTTGTAGGAAACCCGGATCATCGGGTCTTCGTATCGCGGCGCTCCGCCCAAGGAGGGTAGCTGGCACCATGGTCGCGTACCGAACCCGAACAAAGGCAGCACTGTGACGATCGTCCTGTTCCACTCCGTCTACGGACCGCGTCCCGCCGTGCACGCCGCCGCCGACCGGCTGCGGGCGGCCGGGCACGAGGTCGTCGTGCCCGATCTGTACGACGGCCGGGTCGTGGACACCGTCGAGGCGGGACGGGCGATCCGCGAGGAGATCGGCAACGAGGAACTGCTGCGCCGGGCGGTCCTCGCGGCGGCGCCGTACTCGGAGCGGGAGCTGGTCTACGCGGGCTTCTCGCTGGGCGGGGCCCTCGCGCAGACCGTGGCGCTCGGCGACGAGAAGGCGCGCGGGCTGCTGCTCCTGCACGGCACCTCGGACATCGCCGACGACGCGGCCACCGACATCCCCGTACAGCTCCATGTCGCCGACCCCGACCCCTTCGAGCCGGAGGACTGGCTGAACTCCTGGTACCTGGGGATGCGCAAGGCCGGCGCCGACGTCGAGGTGCACCGCTACCGGGGCGCCGGCCACCTCTACACCGACCCCGACCTGCCGGACCACGACGCCGAGGCCGCCGAGAAGACCTGGGCGGTCGCGCTGGACTTCCTGGCCGGGCTGTAGGACCGCGGGGCCGCAGGAGACCGGGCCGCGCGAAACGGCGGGAGCCGGTCCCCTACGCGTAGGGGACCGGCTCCCGCCGTTCGGAGCGGTGTGCCGCTACTTCAGGGCCGCCGTGATCTGGTCCATCACGCCGTCGGCGGTCAGCTCCTTGCCGTTGAGCCTGATGGTCGGCGTGGACTTGATGCCCGCCGCGTTGAACGCGTCGGAGGAGTCCAGCGCCCACTTGTCGTAGGTGCCCTCCTTGACCGCGGTCTGGAACGCGGCGTTGTCCTTGAGCGCCGGGACCAACTGCGCCAGCTTGATCATGTTCGCGTCGTCCGCGAACAGGTCGGGGCCGGACTCCTCCGGGTGGTGGTCCTTGGAGTAGAGCAGCGTGTGGTACGCCTCGAAGGCGTCCAGGCTCACGTTGGCCGCCGCGCCGACCGCGCTCAGCGCGTTCTTGGAACCGGTGCCGCCGAGGTTGCCGTCCAGGAACGTGCCGAAGTGGTACGTGATCTTGTACTTGCCGTCCTTGGCGCCCTTGAGGACGTCCGCGCCCGAGGTCTGCTCGAACTGCGCGCACGCCGGGCAGCGCAGGTCCTCGAACAGGTCGAGGTTGTTCTTGTTCTTCGGGTCGCCGACCACGATGGTCGAGCCGTTGGTGCCCGAGGTGTTCGCGGGCTTGACCAGCTTGTCCTTCTTGGCGGACTCCCAGTAGCTGGGCTTGTTCGCCGCGTTGACCGCGACGGCGACACCGCCCGCGATGGCCAGCACCGCGACGACGCCGACGCCGACGAATATCTGGCGGCGGACCTTCGCCCGCTTCGCCTCGCGCTCGCGCTCCGCGCGCAGCCGCTCGCGGGCGGCCTGCTTGCTGGCCTTGCTGTTCCTGCTGCTCATGGGGGATCTCCGTGATGACGCGTGGTGGTATGAGAGGGAAGTGCCGGTACGACGGTCAGACTGCGACCGCGACGGGCGGACCACGGCGTACGACGGAGTGCAGCAGCGGGCGCGAGGCGAGCGGACCCGCCGAGGCGCGGGCGGCCGGGCGGAACCGGCGCGGCGGCACCGCGAGCCCGGTGCGGGCGGCCACGGCCAGCAGCAGCGGCCGGAAGGCGGCGGCGGCCATCACGCGCAGCACCCGGTGCAGCGCGGCCTCACCGCGCCGCAGCCACCAGGACGCGACCAGGCCGACGGTCACATGGACGGCCAGCAGCAGCCACGGCAGCGCGGTGGACGGCATCTGCGCCGCGGCGGCGCCGCCCGGCACCGCGGACAGCCCCTGGCCGCCGACCTGGCCGCCGTTGCACAGGAAGGTCTCGTGGAACGACCACCACGAACCGGTCACCGGGCCGCCCGCGGGCCCGTAACAGGCCTGCTGGCCCGCGGTGAAGACGGTGTCGACGGCCAGTTCCAGCGGGACCATCAGGCCCGCGATCGGCCAGAAGCCGCGCTCGTGCCGGCCGCCGAGCAGATACGCCAGCGCGAAGACACCGCCGAACGCGCCGCCGACCACGGTCAGCGGCAGCGGGGTGTGCGACATCAGCACATGGGAGGTGGAGGAGAGGGTGACGCACAGCGCGGCGAAAAGGGCAGCGCGCAGCGCCCTCAGCCTCGGCCGTATGTCCTCCATGGCGACAGAGTGTGCCATGCGCGAGCGTATGTGTGACCTAAAGGCGGGTAACGGATGGGACTACAGAGGGCGGCCGGCACGCGGCGGACTCCTCCGGCGGACCGGCGCGGGTGGCGGTACGGGGAGCCGCGCCGCGTTGTCGGACCCGAGTCGTAGACTCGCAGCGCCGCCAGAATCAGCCAGCGACGCACCAGCAGTCCGCCCCTCTCGCCGGAGGTATCGCCGCCCGTGACCGACCAGCCCTTCACCCATCTCCATGTCCACACCCAGTACTCGCTGCTGGACGGAGCGGCGAGATTGAAGGACATGTTCAAGGCGTGCAACGAGATGGGGATGAGCCATGTGGCCATCACCGACCACGGCAATCTGCACGGGGCGTACGACTTCTTCCACCAGGCCAAGGACGCCGGTGTCACGCCGGTGATGGGCATCGAGGCGTATCTGGCGCCCGAGTCGCGGCGGTACAACAAGCCCGTCAAGTGGGGCGCGCCGCACCAGAAGCGGGACGACATCTCGGGTGCGGGCGCGTACACCCACATGACCATCTGGGCGCGCAACGCCGTCGGGCTGCACAATCTCTTCCGCGCCCAGTCGCGGGCGGCCTTCGAGGGCTACTTCCGCAAGCCCCGGATGGACCGCGAACTGCTCAGCGAGTACGCCGAGGGCCTGATGGGCACCACGGGCTGCCCCTCCGGCGAGATCTCCACCCGCATCCGGCTCGGGCAGATGGACGAGGCGATCAAGGCCGCCGGCGAGTACCAGGACATCTTCGGCAAAGAGAACTTCTTCGTCGAGATCATGGACCACGACATCGACATCGACCGCCGGGCCCGCGCGGGCCTGGAGGAGATCGCCAAGAAGATCGACGCGCCCTTCGTCGTCACCAACGACTCGCACTACACGTACGCCAACGAGTCCTCGGCGCACGACACCCTGCTGTGCATCCAGACCGGCTCGAACATGTCGGACCCCGACCGGTTCAAGTTCGACGGCAGCGGTTACTACCTGAAGTCCGCCGCCGAGATGTACGCGATCGACTCCTCGGACGCGTGGCAGGAGGGCTGCCGCAACAGCCAGCTCCTGATCGCGAACCGGATCGAGACCGAGGGCATGTTCGAGACGAAGAACCTGATGCCCAGGTTCGACGTCCCCGAGGGCTACACCGAAGTGACCTGGTTCCGCGAGGAAGTGGCCCGCGGCATGGCCCGGCGCTTCCCCGCCGGCATCCCCGAGGACCGGCAGAAGCTCGCCGACTACGAGATGGACACCATCGTCCAGATGGGGTTCCCCGGCTACTTCCTCGTCGTCGCCGACTTCATCATGTGGGCGAAGAACAACGGCATCGCGGTCGGCCCCGGGCGTGGTTCCGCGGCCGGTTCGATCGTCGCCTACGCCATGGGCATCACCGACCTCGACCCGGTCCCGCACGGCCTGATCTTCGAGCGCTTCCTCAACCCCGAGCGCGTGTCCATGCCCGATGTCGACATCGACTTCGACGAGCGTCGGCGCGGCGAGGTCATCCGCTACGTGACCGAGAAGTACGGCTCCGACAAGGTCGCGCAGATCGCCACCTACGGCACCATCAAGGCCAAGGCCGCGATCAAGGACTCGGCCCGCGTGCTCGGTTACCCCTTCTCCATGGGCGACCGGATCACCAAGGCCATGCCCGCCGACGTCCTCGGCAAGGGCATCCCGCTCTCCGGTATCACCGACAAGGACCACCCGCGCTACAGCGAGGCGGGCGAGGTCCGGGCGATGTACGAGAACGAGCCGGACGTCACCAAGGTGATCAACTCGGCCAAGGGCATCGAGGGCCTGGTCCGGCAGATGGGCGTGCACGCGGCGGGCGTGATCATGTCCGCCGAGCCGCTGATCGACCACGTGCCGATCTTCTCGCCGAAGAACGACGGCGCGGTCGTCACGCAGTGGGACTACCCGAGCTGTGAGTCGCTCGGCCTGCTGAAGATGGACTTCCTCGGCCTGCGCAACCTGACGATCATGGATGACGCGGTCAAGTCGATCAAGGCCAACAAGGGCATCGACATCGACCTGCTGTCCCTGCCGCTGGACGACCCCAACACGTACGCGCTGCTCGGGCGCGGCGACACGCTGGGCGTCTTCCAGTTCGACGGCGGCCCCATGCGCGCCCTGCTGCGCATGATGAAGCCCGACAACTTCGAGGACATCTCCGCCGTCTCGGCCCTGTACCGGCCGGGCCCGATGGGCATGAATTCGCACATCAACTACGCGCTGCGCAAGAACAAGCAGCAGGAGATCACCCCGATCCACAAGGAGCTGGAAGAGCCGCTCCGCGAAGTCCTCGACATCACCTACGGCCTGATCGTCTATCAGGAGCAGGTGCAGAAGGCCGCCCAGGTGCTGGCCGGTTACTCGCTCGGCCAGGCCGACCTGCTGCGCCGCGCGATGGGCAAGAAGAAGAAGGAAGTCCTCGACAAGGAGTTCATCCCCTTCCAGGCGGGCATGCGCGAGCGCGGCTACTCCGACCAGGCCATCCAGGCGGTCTGGGACGTGCTGGTGCCGTTCGCCGGATACGCCTTCAACAAGGCGCACTCCGCCGCGTACGGCCTCGTCTCCTACTGGACCGCGTATCTCAAGGCCAACTACCCGGCCGAGTACATGGCGGGCCTGCTGACCTCGGTCAAGGACGACAAGGACAAGATGGCGCTCTATCTCAACGAGTGCCGCCGGATGGGCATCAAGGTGCTGCCGCCGGACGTCAACGAGTCCAACGCCAACTTCACACCGCGCGGCGACGACACGATCGTCTTCGGCCTCACCGCCGTGCGCAACGTCGGGACGAACGTGGTGGAGTCGGTGGTCCGCAGCCGCAAGGCCAAGGGGCGGTACGCGACCTTCCCGGACTTCCTCGACAAGGTCGAGGTGGTGGCGTGCAACAAGCGGACCGTCGAATCGCTGATCAAGGCCGGCGCGTTCGACACGATGAAGCACACCAGGCGCGGTCTGACCGAGCACTTCGAGACGATGATCGACAACGTGGTGCAGGTCAAACGCAAGGAGGCCGAGGGCCAGTTCGACCTGTTCGGCGGCGCGGGGGAGGAGGGCGACGACACCCCGGCCTTCGGGATGGACGTGGTCTTCTCCGACATCGAGTGGGACAAGACGTATCTGCTCGCGCAGGAACGGGAGATGCTCGGCCTCTACGTCTCCGACCATCCGCTCTTCGGCATCGAGCACATCCTCAACGACAAGACGGACGCCGCGATCGCCGCGCTGGCCGGTGACTACTCCGACGGCGCGATCGTCACCATCGGGGGCATCATCTCCGGGCTCCAGCGGAAGATGACCAAGCAGGGCAACGCGTGGGCGATCGCCACCGTCGAGGACCTGGCGGGCTCGGTCGACTGCATGTTCTTCCCCGCCACCTACCAACTGGTCTCGACCCAACTCGTCGAGGACGCCGTGGTCTTCGTCAAGGGGCGGCTCGACAAGCGGGAGGACATCCCGCGGCTGGTGGCGATGGAGCTGATGGTCCCCGACCTGTCGGACGTGGGCACCAACGCGCCGGTGATGATCTCCATCCCGACGGTCAAGGTGACCCCGCCGCTGGTGGCCAGGCTCGGCGAAGTGCTCTCCAGCCACAAGGGCAACACCGAGGTACGGGTGAAGCTCCAGGGCGCGCGCACGACCACGGTGCTGCGGCTCGACCGGCACCGGGTGACCGCGGACCCCTCGCTCTTCGGCGACCTCAAGGCCCTGTTGGGCCCCGCGTGCCTGGGCGCCGCGCAGCAGCAGGCGGGCTGATCACCGGCGCGGCGGGCGGGTCGACCGCCGGAGCGGGGGGCGCGTTGACCGCCGGGCCGGGGGCGCGTTGACCGCCGGGGCGCGGGCCGCGCGAGCCCGGCGCGCGTGATGTGAGTGCGGGGGCACCCCTGGTGGAGGGGTGCCCCCGCGACCACGCGGTGGGACTAGTTGTGGCCGAACTTCTGCTTGTTCTGCTTGTGCGAGAAGTCCTGCGCGGGCGCCATCTCCGGCTGGTTCTCGTCCATCGGGCGCTGCGTGCGCTCCCGCTCCTCGGTGGCGGCGGCGCCGCGCTGCTGGTTCTGGTTCTCGCGCTGACGGTTCTGGTTCTTGTTCTTAGCCACGATCGTCTCTCCTAGTGGGGGATGTCGGCCGTTGGCCTGGTGGCCCATCGGCCGCCATCAGATTTGCATGGGAGTACGAAGCGCGCATTTCGGGCAGTTGACGGAGTGGGGCGGCCGGAAAAGTGACCACCGCCACGCCGATGATCGGGTTCGAGGTCATAACCCCCGAGCATTCGGGCAGACTCGGGGGAAATCCGTGCCGGGGGGCGACCGGAAGAGGTGCAACATGGACCGCTGCGTCGTCCTGGTGGACGCAGGCTACCTACTGGGTGCTGCGGCGAGTCTGTTGGCGGGTGAACCCTCCCGGTCCCGGATCACCGTTGATCATGCCGCCGTCGTCGCTGGCCTGCGCGAACGTGCCGAGTTGGAGACCGGTCAGCCACTGCTGCGGATCTACTGGTTCGACGGCGCACCCGACCGGGTTCCGCAACCGGAACACCGTCGGCTGCGGGTGATGCCCCGAGTGACCGTACGACTGGGCGCACTCACCCGGACGGACGGCCGGTGGGCGCAGAAGGGCGTGGACGCCGCCATGCACGCCGAGCTGTCGGAGCTGGCCCGCAACCGCGCGTGCTCCGACGTCGTCCTGGTGACCGGTGACGGCGATCTGCTGCCCGGCATGATGTCCGCCAAGGAGCACGGCGTCGCCGTCCACCTGTGGGCCGTCCAGGCCGCCGACGGGGACTACAACCAGTCGGAAGACCTGGTCGCGGAGGCCGACGAGCGGCGCGTGCTGGACCGCCAGTGGATCACCGCGGCGATCAGGGCCCGTGAGATCCCCGGCGTCTGTCCGCCGCCCGGCCCGCGCCCGGAGATCGCCGCGATCCTCTCCGCGCCGCTGCCCGAGTCGGCCTCGGGCGGCGAGCGGCTGGCGCCCCCGGAGGAGCGGCCGGGCAAGAACGGCACCGCGCCGGAACCGGCGGCGGCCGAGAGCACACCGCCGGGCAAGGTTGCCCCGCCGGAACCCGCCGGTCCCACCGTGCCCACCCCGAAGGATCTCGCCGATCTCGGCCGCAGCCACGCCGCCCCCGCGCCGCCGCCGGCCCAGCCGGCCCCCAGCGCCACCCTGCGCTGGTCGTCGGACAAGGGCTGGACCGACCGCGGCGCGGGCGCCGACCTGCCCGACACCAGCGGCCTGCCCACCCTCGCCCAGCTCACCTCCGCCGAGCAGCGCTGGGCGGACCGCGAGGCCGACATCACGGCGGTCAGCGGCGACCCTTTCGAGGTCGGCCAGGTCTTCGCCCGCCGCTGGATCGCCCGCCTCACCGACACCTCCCAGCTCCAGCAGCTCTCCACCCACTACCCCCGCGTCCCGCACCGCATAGACGGTGAGCTGCTGCGCTACGCCGCCCGCTTCGGCCTGCTCGCCCACAAGGACGACCAGATCGACGAGCACGACCGGTACGCGATCAGGGCCGGATTCTGGCGCGAGGTCGACGCCCACGCGGTCGCCGAGCACGCACCCGCGGGGGAGTGAGCGGCCGGGCCCGCGCCCTCCCGCGCCTCGGTCGGCTCCGAGGGGAAAGCGGGTGAACCGGGCCCCCTTGCGCCGGATGCCGCGTGCGGCGCGTACTCTCGATCCTCGTGAGTACGGGCACGGAGGAGACGGCGCCCCCAGCGGTCGCCACAGCCCGCGACACGGTGTGCACCGTGCGCGGTCTGGTCAGAACGTACCCGGCCGGTTCCGCGGCCAGGGGCCGAGGGCTGCGCCGCCGCCGTACCGCCGCCGACCAGGCACCCGAGACCGCCGCCGCGCCCAGGCCCGGTGTCGTACGCGCCAACGACGGCATCGACCTCGACGTCGGCCGCGGCGAACTCTTCGGCATCCTCGGCCCCAACGGCGCGGGCAAGACCACCCTGGTCCGCCAGCTCACCGGCCTGCTGCGGCCCGACGCCGGATCGATCGACCTGCTCGGCCACGACCTCGTACGCCACCCTGACCGGGCCTCCCGGCTGGTCGGCTACCTCGGCCAGGAGTCGTCCGCGCTGGACGAGCTGACCGTCGCGCTCGCCGCCGAGACCACCGGACGGCTACGCGGCCTGGACGCGCGCGCCGCCCGCGCCGAACGCGACGCCGTCCTGGACGAACTCGAACTCGGCCCGATCGCGGGACGCCCCATCAAGCGCCTCTCCGGCGGCCAGCGGCGGCTGGCCTGCTTCGCCGCCGTCCTGGTCGGCCAGCGGCCCGTCCTGGTCCTCGACGAGCCCACCACCGGCATGGACCCGGTCGCCCGGCGCGCGGTGTGGGCCGCGGTCGGCCGCCGCAGGACCGAGTACGGCGCGACGGTGCTGCTGGTCACCCACAACGTCATCGAGGCGGAGAACGTCCTGGACCGGGTCGCCGTGCTCGACCACGGCAAGGTCATCGCCTGCGACACCCCCACGGGCCTGCGGTCGCTGGTCGCCGACGAGGTCAGGCTCGACCTCGTGTGGCGCGACGAGCCGCCGATGTCGCTGCCCGCCATCGCCGCCCTGCACCCGCTCGCCGACATCTCGGGCCGCCGCTGGACGCTGCGGCTGCCCCAGGAGCGGGCCCGCGCCGCCGTCGCCGAGGTCACCGGGGGACCGGCCTTCGCCGCCCTGGACGACTTCACCCTGGCGATGCCCAGCCTGGAGGACGTCTACCTCGCGCTCGGCGGCAGGGGAGAGGGCCTGGTGAAGTCATGAGACGGGTCCCCCCGCGGTCCGCGCCGCCCCGGCCGGCGGTCGCGCCGTACGCACCCGCCCTCCGGCCGTACGACCCCGCCCTCCGGCCGTACGCACCCGCCCCCAGGCGGTGCGACCCCGTGCTTTCGCCGTACGACACGGCCCCGCCGTGTTCCGCACCGACGCGTGGAGCCTGCGTATGAGCGTGCTCACCCAAACCGTTCCCGCGCCCCGGGGCGTCGCCGCGCAGCAGTCCGGCGCCGCGCCGCTCGCGCCGCGGGCCCGGCTGTGGCCCGCCTTCGGCGCGGTCTACCGCGCGCAGCTCTCGCGGGCCCGGGTGGCCCGGATACCGCTGCTGTTCGTCGCCACCTTCCAGTCCGTCGGGATCATGGTGATGATGCGCGGAGTGGTCGACGGCGGGGACGGGGAGGCGGCGCGCTCGGTCGTCGCGGGCTCCAGCGTCCTGGTGGTCGCCTTCGTCGCGCTCAATCTGCTCGCGCAGTACTTCGGACAGCTCAGGGCGTCCGGCGGACTCGACCACTACGCCACGCTGCCGGTGCCGCCGGCCGCCGTCGTCCTCGGCGCGGCGGGCGCGTACGCGTCCTTCACCGTGCCCGGCACCCTCGTGACCGCCGTGACCGGCTGCGTCCTGTTCCATCTGCCGCTGGCCAATCTGTGGATCCTCGCCGTCGTGATCCCGCTGGCCGGGGCCGCGCTCTCCGGCCTCGGCGCGGCCCTCGGGCTGCTCGCGCCGCGGCAGGAGATCGCCACGCTCTTCGGCCAGTTGGGCATGTCGGCGGCGCTGCTGCTCGGCGTGCTGCCCGCCTCGCACATGCCCGCGCCGATCTCCTGGGCGCGCGATCTGTTGCCCTCCACGTACGGCGTCGAGGCGTTCGCCCGCACCTTCGGCGGGCATCCGCACTGGGCCGCGGTCGTCGGCGACCTGTCCGTGTGCGCGGCCGTCGGCGTCGGCTCGCTGGCCGTCGCCACCTGGGCCTACCGCAGGGCGGCCTGCCGATGAAGCGACGGACAGGCAGACCTGGCACGATGGGCGGGTGACCGCACCCCTGACGCCGCATGACCAGCCGCCGCCGTTCCCGCCGTACCCGGGCGCAGGCCCCGGTGGAGGCGACGGCAAGGGGGACCGGCCCTCACCGGTCGCCGAGTTGGGCCGCGCCGCGCTCGTCGCGGTCGCCGTCACGGTGTGCGGGGTGTTCCTCGGGCTGCTGTGGGCGTGGCTGTCACCGCGCGTCCCGCTGATCTCGGACGGCAAGTACATCTACCTCAAGGACACCGAGGGCGAAGAGGCGATCGGCGGCGACGGCACCTTCGTGCTGATCGCGCTGTGCCTGGGCGCGCTGACCGCCCTCGGCGTCTTCCTCTGGTACCGCCGCGGCGGCGTCGCCGTGGTCCTCGGCCTCGCGGTCGGCGGCGTTCTCGCCTCCATCGTCGGCTGGCGGCTGGGCATCGCCCTCGGACCGACCGTCCACATCAAGGCACACGCCAAGGAGGTCGGCCCGAACGTCGTCTTCGACGGGCCGCTGAAGCTGCGCGCCAAGAGCGCGCTGGTCGCCTGGTCGGCGGCGGCGATGCTGGTGCACCTGGGCCTGACCTCGCTCTTCGGGCCGCGCGACCCGCAGCCGGTGTACGTGGCGCCGCAGCCGTGGGGCGCGCCGCCGCCTCCGCCGCCGCCCCCGGCGCAGTGACGCTCTCCCGCTCAAGGCGAGGTCGAGACGTCCCGGTCAGATACGGGAGATCCGGGCCGTCACCGCTGAGGTGAGCGTCACCAGGTCGGCGGGGGACAGCTCCAGCTCCAGGCCGCGCTTGCCCGCGGAGACGAAGACCGTGGGGAAGCCGAGCGCCGAGGCGTCCAGGGCCGTGGGCAGGCGCTTGCGCTGGCCCAGCGGGGAGATCCCGCCGAGCACGTAACCGGTGCTGCGCTCGGCGTCGGCCGGCGCCGCCATCGTCGCGCGCTTGCCGCCGACCGCCGCGGCCAGCGCCTTGAGGTCGAGCGAGCCCGCGACCGGGACGACCGCCACGGTCAAAGCGCCGTCCACCTCCGCGACCAGCGTCTTGAAGACCCGGCCCCGGACCTCGTCGGAGGGCACCCCGAGCGCCGCGCCCAGCGCCGCCGCGGCCTCGGCGCCGTAGGAGAGTTCGGAGGCCGGGTCGTGCGCGTAGGCGTGCACGGTGAACGGCAGGCCCGCCTTCTCCAGGGCGACCGTGGCCGGGGTGCCTCCGGCCGTACGCGCCTTCTTCGCCATCGCCGACCCCCTGATGCGCGCTAGTTGGCGCTGATCGCCTGGTGGGTGAGTTCCACCGCGGGCAGTGACGGCAGCTTGTCGATCACCGCGCTCTCGCGGCGCAGCAGCCGCAGTTCGGCCGTCAGCCGGGCGGCGGTGTCCGCCGCCTCCAGCAGCTCCTGCTTCACCGAGGTCTCCACGACCACCGCCGCCGCGACGAGATACGACAGCACCGTGGCGTCGTCGGGGAACTCCTGCCCCGGCGCGAGCGTGCGCTCGCGCGCCCCGGCCAGCCGCTTCTGATACGTGCCGAACACCCGTGAGACCTCGGAGGCCAGCGCGCCCGCGCCCGCGCCGGGCTCGTCCGGCAGCTCCTCGTACTCGGCCGTCAGATACGGCCCGCTCGCGTCCACCGACAGCAGCTTGAACCGGATCAGACCCGTGGCCACCAGTTCGTACCCGCCGTCGTCGCGCTCGGCGATGCCCGCCGCGTCCGCGATGCACCCGTAGCCGTACAGCGCCGCCTCCGGGTCCTCGCCGAGACCGGCGGCCGGACCGGTGTCCCCGCCGTCCTGGCCCGTCGGAGCGACCTCCTGGCCGTTCTTGATCGCCACCACGCCGAAACGCCGCGGCGCGTTCTCGGGCAGCGCCAGCAGATCGCCCACGAGCGCGCGGTACCGCTCCTCGAAGACGTTCAGCGGCAGCACCAGGCCGGGAAAGAGCGCCGTACTGAGCGGGAAGAGCGGAAGACGATCGGTCACAGTGAGCAAGGGTACGGGCAGTACGCCCGCCTTAGGCATCCGCTGCGCCCCTCGGTGCCGCGGCGGGCCCCGAAACGCCGCCGATCGGTTGAGCGGGGGTGACGCACCTCATGGCTGCCGCCCGGCTCTCCCGCACACGGCGCCCGCCCGGCCCTGACGGCTGTCGTCCGGCTCGACCGCGGCCGAGGGCAGCCGCCCGTGCTCAACCGCGGCTGAGCATGCGGGAGGCGCCCGCGGCGACCGTGGTGGCGAGGGTCCAGCCGAGCAGGGTGAGCAGGGAGGCCACCCACTGGTTGACGCCGACCTCCCGCCACGCGTTGTCCTGGCCGAGGTCGATCACCGGCAGGAGCAGGTCAAGGGCGTAGAGCGCGGGGCTCCAATGCGGCCGGTAGTCGTTCCCCGCCGGGGGCGGCGTCTTGTGGAGGGCGAAGTACAGCGCGCCCAGCGCCCACAGCACCGCCATCCACACCGCGGCCCGGCCGGGCCGGTAGCCGTATCCGACCGTCACGTCCTGGAGCCACCCCCACGCCCGCCCGGCCGGCGGCAGCGACTCGCGGCGGCGGCGCTGCTTGGCCAGCAGCACCTCGCGGGCGTGCGCGTCCTCGCCGCCCGCCCGCAGCGCGGCGGCCAGCCGCTCGTACGGGCCGGGACTGTATTCCGGCGTCGCCGCGTTCAGCCACGCGACGCGCTCGCGCAGCGGGAAGGCGGTGCGCGGGGTCAGCGCCTCGTACGAGAAGTCCGTCAGATCGACCTGCCCCGGCCCCGGCCAGCTCTGCGGCGCGTCGGTCAGCCGCCCCACCCGCGCGCCCGCCAACGACACCGTCCCGCTGGGCGGCGTCCCCAAGGTGATCCGCAACTCGGGCGTCTGCAAGCGCCGTAGCGAGAGCTGCTGCCCTTCCCCCAGCCGGAACCGCGCCCGGTCGATCACCACGGCGTTGCCCACCCGGGCGTCGTCCAGCCGTACCCCGCCCTCCGCGCTGAACTCCCTGCGGGCCGTGCCGGACGGCTCGCCGCCGCCCGCGGGGTCCGTCCCGCCGGGAGCCGCGGTCGTGTCGGGCGAGCGGTTCGCGGGCCAACTGGTGGTGAGGTAGACGGTGTGCTCGACCGTCGTGCGGGCGGCGTTGAGCGCGTCGCGGCCGTACGGATTGCGCAGGGTGGCCCCGCGCAGGTTGAGACGGCCGCCGACGCGGGCGCTGCGAAGGCTGAACTCGCCGCGCAGGTCGAGGAGTTCGGCGTCCAGGTCCTGGCCGACGGTGAGACCGTCGGCGGCGATGGCGCGGCCGTGGCGGTCGCGGCGGACGGTGAGCTGGTTGAGCAGGAGGTCGGTGCCGATCTGGGCGTCGGTCAGGCGGATGCCGCCGGTCACGACGCACTGCGGCAGATGCAGGTCACCGGTGATCTGGAGCCGGGCGGCCTCCAGCCGCGGGAGGTGGCAGCGCACCAGCCGGACACTGCCCGCCCGGCACTCCGGCAGCAGCACCTGGTCCTCGAAGCGGCAGTCGTCGAACTGCACGTAGGGGGCGACGGTGCCGCCCGCCAGCGACAGACGGCCGGTGATCCGCAGGCCCGCCAGTTTGAGCGCCGCCACCCGCCCCGGCTCCGGCGGCGGCCCGTCCAGCAGCAGTTGCGCGACGGCGTCGGCCCGTACCGCGGGCGTCCCCCCGGCCCCCGCCCCGAAGGCCGCACCGAGCCGGAAGGCCCGCCACATCCCCTGCTCCACAGCCGTCCAGTCGCCCGGCGGCCCCTCACCACGACGCTCGCTCACCCTTCCCCCTCCCACGACCCGCCGCCACGCTAGGGCGTGTCCGCAAAGTCTCGCCTGGCTGGCGGCGCCTGGCACGCACGCTCGCCGCGTTGTCGGGCTCATCCGAATAGGCCCACTATGAGGACGACCCTCCGCCTTGCGATCGCACGCACCAGACACCGCCAGCCCCGCCCTCCGGGCG